>CAYNHA010000054.1:0-5583 GCA_964397035.1 uncultured Verrucomicrobiota bacterium | reverse complement strand
CCCACCCACCCCGACCGCCCCTCCGAATTCGCCCACTGCTAATCCGAACCAAACTACGAAACACGCGAAAGACGCGAAATGGAAACCCATCTTCTATTCAAAGAGGAGAGCTACAAAATCATCGGCGCCTGCTTTGAAGTCTATAAAACGATGGGCTGCGGATTTCTCGAAGCGGTCTATCAAGAATGCGTAAGCATGGAATTCACGTCTCAAGGAATTCCCTTTATTGCACAACCCAGCCTACAGTTATCCTTCAAGGGACACCCTTTGAAACAGACCTACGAGCCAGATTTTCTTTGCTTCAACGAAATTATTTTGGAACTCAAAGCCACCAAAAACCTAATCGATGATTTCAGAGCCCAAACCGTCAACTACCTCAAAACAACAAAAAACAACTGGCGCTTCTCGTTAATTTTGGGCATTACCCCAATCTGGAATACGAACGTTTTGTCAATGATCCCCTTTCGCGTCCTTCGCGTATTTCGTAGTTTATAAAGGCTGCCATGCAAACACTCCAACAACTCCTCTCTTCCCTCCTCCGCTCCGCCTTCGCCGCCGCCTTCCCCGGCGCCGACCTCTCCGCGCTTCCCCTCGACGCCCTCCCCGCCGGCGACGAATCCTTCGGCGACTTCCAATGCAACGGCGCCATGGCCGCCTCCAAGCTCCTCCGCCTGCCTCCGCGCGCCATCGCCGAAAAAGCCGTCGCCCAGCTCCCCGTCACCGACGCCCTCCTCGCCAAAGCCGAAATCGCCGGCCCCGGCTTCATCAACCTCACCCTCTCCGACGCCGCCCTCGCCCGCCATCTCGAAGCCATCCAGGCCGACCCCCTCCTCGGCCTCCCCCAGCCCGGCGCCGGCAAAACCCTCCTCGTCGACTACTCCTCCCCCAACGTCGCCAAGCCCATGCACATCGCCCACATCCGCTCCACCGTCATCGGCGACGCCCTCAAACGCATCCACCGCGCCCTCGGCTACACCGTCCTCGGCGACAACCACCTCGGCGACTGGGGCACCCAGTTCGGCATCCTCATCATGGGCTACCGCGCCTTCCTCGACCCCGCCGCCCTCGAAACCGCCCCCGTCGATGAACTCCAGCGCGTCTACGTCCTCTCCCACCAGAAATGCGAAGAAGACCCCGCCTGGAAAGACCAGGCCCGCGCCGAGCTCGTCAAGCTTCAGGCCGGCGACCCCGCCAACCTCGCCCTCTGGCAAAAATTCATCGACCTCTCCATGGCCGAATTCAACCGCATCTACTCCCGCCTCGGCGTCACCTTCGAACTCGTCCGCGGCGAATCCTTCTACAACCCCGCCCTCCCCGGCATCGTCGAAAAACTCCAATCCCTCGGCCTCGTCCGCGAATCCGAAGGCGCCCTCGTCGCCTTCCTCGACGACGAAAAACTCCCCCCCTGCATCGTCAAGAAATCCGACGGCGGCTTCAACTACGCCACCACCGACATCGCCACCGTCTTCTCCCGCGAAACCGAATTCCACCCCCACGCCATCCTCTACGTCACCGACGAGCGCCAGCAGCTCCACTTCCGCCAATTCTTCGCCCTCGCCAAAAAAGCCGGCGCGCAAACTCCCCTCCGCCACGTCTGGTTCGGCCTCATGCGCCTCCCCGAAGGACTCCTCTCCACCCGCAAAGGCACCGCCATCAAGCTCGACCTCCTCCTCGACGAAGCCGAAAAGCGCGCCCTCGAACTCGTCCAAAAAGCCTCCCCCGACATGCCCCCCGACCAGCAGCTCGCCGTCGCCCGCGCCGTCGGCATCGGCGCCGTCAAATACGCCGACCTCTCCCAGAACCCCCAATCCGCCGTCTCCTTCACCTGGGAAAAAGCCCTCGCCATGGACGGCAACTCCGCCCCCTACCTCCAATACGCCTACGCCCGCATCGCCTCCGTCCTCGACAAGCACGCCGAACGCTTCCCCGGCTGCGACTGGCGCACCCAGCCCCTCCTCCTCGACTCCCCCTACGCCCGCCGCCTCGCCATCCGCCTCGCCCGCTACGCCAACGCCGTCCTCGACGCCGCCACCCAGGAAAAACCCTCTCTCCTCGCCGACGCCCTCTACGACCTCTCCCAAGCCTACTCCTCCTTCTACCAGAACGTCCCCTTCCTCAAGGCCGAACCCGGCCTCCGCGAAAGCCGCGTCCGCCTCTGCGACCTCGCCGCCAAAACCCTCCGCCACGGACTCTCCCTCCTCGGCATCGACACCCCGGAGCGCATATGAGCCGCCTCATGGTTCCTCAAAAAGTTTTCCACACAATGGAAAAATGTTTCGCGATTTTTCCACACAATGGAAAAAATGTTTCCACACTGTGGAAAACTTACTTTTTCCTGATCGCGCTGACCCTCGCCCCCTCCGCTTTTGCCGAAGACGCCCCCGGCTTTTATGTCGCCAACTGGAACGTCGAAAACCTCTACGACACCGTCGACGATCCCGACAATCCCTACGATGACGAATTTCTGCCCAACAATCCCACCACCCGCTGGACCCGCGTCCGCTACGAAACCAAGCTCACCAACCTCGCCCAGGTCATTCGCGGCATGAACAACGCCAACGGCCCCGACATCCTCGGCATCGAGGAAGTCGAAAACGAAGACGTCCTTCACGACCTCGTCGCCAAACTCGCCCCCACCCCCTACGGAATCGTCCATGTCGACTCGCCCGACCCACGCGGCATCGATACGGCAATCCTCTTCAACCGCAACCGCTTTTCCCTCCTCGAATTCCACGCCAACAAGGTTTCCCTGAAGGATTCCCGCACCACGCGCGACATCCTCCACGCCGTTTTCGAAGACCGCGACGGCGAAAAAATCCACGCTTTCGTCAACCACTGGCCCTCCCGCGGAGGGGGCGCCCAACTCTCCGAGCCCAACCGCTTTGCCGCCGCACGGACCCTCGCCAACGCCATCGCCCGCGTCTTCCAGCGCGAGCCGCAGGCCCGAATCGTCGTGCTCGGTGATTTCAACGACGAGCCCACCAGCCAATCCATCCGCGTCGTACTCAATGTTGCCCCCTATCCTTCCCGCTCCGGCTATGTCCCCTCCCGCCTCTACAACCTCGCCTCCCAAACCTCCGCCAAGGGCTGGGGCAGCTTTTTCCGGGCCTTCGAAGGCAACACCGAATGGCGCATGTACGACCAGATCATCGTCTCCGGCACCCTCCTCCAGAACGCCCGCATGGAACAGGACCTCTTCTGGGTCGACAAGCCGGAATACATGCAGGAGAAATCCGGCCGCGAAAAAGGCGCGCCCGTCCCCACCTTCGAGAACCAGGAATTCTACCACGGCGGCTACAGCGACCACTTCCCCGTCGGCGCCCGATTCACCTACTTGAAGACCATCGCTCCTTCGGCTTCATCCAACGAACCCGTTCGGTGGTGACCATGAAACCTTCCCTCATCCCGGCCATCGTCCTCTCGCTGCTCTGGGCCGCTTCCGCCGTGCGGGCGCAGGAAGCACCCGCTTCCGACAACCCCTTCCTCGAACCCCGCCTCCATCCGGATTCGCCCGGGCGGGCCCAGTGGCTCATCGAACCCCACCGCCCCAACTACGTCCTGCCCGTGTCGTATATCCGGAACCCCAGCGAAAATCTCGAACAGGAAGCCGCGGACAGCGAGGTGGCCGACGAAGCCGGACTCACGGGCGACAAGCTCCAGGAAATCGAGGTCAAATTCCAGATCAGCCTCCAGCTAACCGTGGCCCGGGACCTCATCGCCGACAACGGCGACCTCTGCGTGGCCTACACCCAGGTCTCCGTCTGGCAAGCCTACAACCGCGACTATTCCTCTCCCTTCCGCGACACCAACTACGAGCCCGAAGGCTATCTCTCCTTCGACACCGATTGCAACCTGCTGGGACTGCGCCTGCGCATGATCCAATGCGGATTCGTCCATCAATCCAACGGACGGGCCGACCTGCTCTCCCGGAGCTGGAACCGCCTCTATGCCAACTTCATTCTGGAGCGCGGAAACTTCGCCTGCTCCCTCAAGCCGTGGTGGCGCATTCCGGAATCCGAAGAGGAAGACAACAATCCCCGCATCGAAACTTACTATGGCTACGGCGAACTCCGCACCGCCTATAAATGGAGGGAACAGGTCTTCGCCGCCCTCCTGCGCAACAATTTCAAGATCGATGGCAACAAGGGCGCGCTCGAACTCAACTGGGCCTTCCCCCTCGCCGGCCCCTTCAAAGGCTTCATCCAGTTTTTCACCGGCTATGGCGAAACCCTTCTCGACTACAACGAACGGGACGAGCGGATCGGCATCGGCCTTCTGCTGGCCGACTGGGTGTGAGTTTTCCGGCCCGCCGCAGCCGAATCAAAAGATCGTCCCCATCGAAATGTAGAAACGTTCATATCCCTCGTCGGCCGCCCCGTAGCCCATGTACAACGGCCCCAGAACCGTGTCCGCCCCCAACCCCACCGCCAGCCCGTAGCGCAAATCGTTTCCATCGAACGACTCCGTCCACACGTTGCCCGTATCCCACCGCGTCATCGCATAGATCCCTTTTCCGAATTGCGCGGGCAACTGCAGCAGTCGATAGGCATATCCCAGCGACACCACCCCCAGGACCGAACCCCGGAACTGCCCCTCCGCCAACCCGGCAAAATGGAAGGGCCCGCCGAGCATGAATTGCGCATAGCCCGGCAACTCGTCGCCCAGCCCCGAGCCCCCCTGAAGCCAAATGGAAAACGTGTGGTCTCCAATCGAGTTGTAATTGCGCAGCATTCCCGACAGCTTGTTGAAGTCCGTCTCGCCGCCCCAACCCTCGCGCGAAAAAAATCCATCCAGATTCAGGTAATACCCCTCGCGGGCAAACACGGTGCGGTCCTGCTGATCGAGGATCAACCCCGTCCTCCACCCCGTGTAGTTCACGTCCAGCTCCGGCAGATCCGTCGCCCCCGTATCCACCGTGCCCTTGCCTTTTCCCCAGACCGGCCCGAACCGCCACTCGGCGTAGCGTCTCAACTGGATGCCGAAATCCAGCCGCACCTCGCTCTTCGTCACGTTGTACTCGGCAATCCGCTCGTCCTCTTCGTAGACCGGCTGCAATTCGGAGTCGTACCAAAACATCGGTGCCACAAAAAATATGCCGCTCGAATCCAAAGGCTGGTAGAACTCGGAAAGAAACTTCTGGCGGCTCCCCAGCTCCAGCTCGTTGCACCACTCTCCCCCCAGCGCATTCAGGCTGCGGCGCGTCAGGTTGAGCAACAGGCTCCATTGGGTGTTCTTTTCGAAGTCGCTGCTCAGGTTGAGTCCCAGCCCCAGATACAGCGGGCCCCAGGGCTTCTCTTTCACGTCGTATCGTAAAACATGTCCTTCGCCCTCGCCCGGATCCAGTCGGAACAGCACCTGCTCGAATTCGCCGATCCCATAGATGCGCATCAAGTCGAGTTGCACGGTCCTCTCATCAAACGGAGCCCCCGTTCGGCTTTGAATGCGCCCGAGAATGGCCTGTTCGCTCACCCGGTGGTTGCCGCTCACCGCCAAGGCATCCACCTCCGTTTCACCGGGTTTCGGCCGCCGCTGCTTCTCCAGGAATTCCGCATACTCCGCTTCATCCACCGAAAGTTTGGAAAG
>CAYNHA010000053.1:0-9456 GCA_964397035.1 uncultured Verrucomicrobiota bacterium | reverse complement strand
GCGAATCCGGAGGCCATGCTTCTTTTCAGCACGATGCAGGACTTGGCCTCATCCACGTGGATGATGGGCATGCCGTAGATGGGGCTGGAGGGATCGTCCTTTGCGGCGGGGTTGACGACGTCGTTGGCGCCAATGACAATGGCCGCGTCCACGGTCGACATGAGGGGATTCACATCGCCGGGCTCGACGAGCTTGTCATAGGAGACATTCGCCTCGGCCAGCAGCACATTCATGTGCCCGGGCATTCGGCCGGCCACCGGATGAATGGCATATTTCACCTCGCACCCGTTTTTCTCAAGCAGATCGCCCAGTTCCTTCACGGTGTGCTGGGCCTGCGCCACGGCCATGCCATAGCCGGGGACGATGATGACGGCGCGCGCGGATTCCAGAAGATAATAGGCATCTTCGGCGGTGATGGGATGGACTTCCTGCTTTTCGCCGGTGGCGGCAGTGGCGGCCTTGGCGGCACCGAAGCCGCTGAAGAGCACGTTGGAGAGGGACCGGTTCATGGCCTTGCACATGATTTGCGTGAGGATGATGCCGCTGGCGCCGACGAGACAGCCCGCAACAACCAGAACCGTGTTGCCAATGATGAAGCCAGCGGCGCTGGCGGCTAGTCCGGAGTAGCTGTTGAGGAGGGAGATGACCACCGGCATGTCGGCCCCGCCGATGGGAATGACCGCCAGCACGCCAAGCGCAAAGGAAAAGCCAATGGTCAGGAGGAAAACCCAGTAGGTGGTTTGCGGCGACAGGCTGCCTATGGCCAAGAAGATCAGCGAGAGGCACAGCAAGGCCGCATTGAAGGGCTTTTGGCCTTGGAAGAGGATCGGCTTGCCGTCGATTTTCTCCGCCAGTTTGGCATAGGCCATCACGCTGCCCGTGAACGTGATGCCGCCGATGATCACGGCCAGATAGGTGGCCACCATGGTGAAGACTGGAATTTCGGGTTGCGGACCATTCAGGGCGCGATGATATTCGGCCCAGCCCACCAGCAGGCTGGCGAGGCCGCCAAATCCGTTGAACAGGGCCACCATCTGCGGCATCGCCGTCATTTGAACACGCTGCGCGGCGACAGCGCCAATGGCGCTGCCAATCACAAGTCCTGCGAGGAGGAGCTTGTAGGAGACGACGCCTTGCACCAAGAGAGTGGCAATCACGGCGACCAGCATGCCGACAGCCGAAACCAGATTGCCGCGCTTGGCCGTTCGGGCCGAGCCGAGCATTTTGAGGCCGAAGATGAAAAGCACGGCGGCAACGATGTAGCCCATTTCAATGCTGGATTGCAGGTCCATTAGGATTTCGCGCCTCCGTCTTTCTTTGTCTTGAACATGGCCAGCATGCGGTCGGTGACGAGATAGCCGCCCACCACGTTGATGGTGGCCAGGACCAGGGCGAGGAATCCCAGAATCGAGGTCAGCCAGGATCCGTCGTCGGTGCCTGCCGCAATGAGGGCCGCCACAAGGGTGATGCCCGAGATGGCGTTGGACCCCGACATCAGCGGGGAGTGGAGCTGGGAGGGCACTTTGGCGATGAGTTCAAGGCCGAGGAAAATGGACAGAACGAAAACGAAAAAGAGAAGCGCCATGTCATGAATCCTTTCCTTGGACGAGCCACTCGCGGATGGAGGGATGAACCACCTCGCCGCCGTGGGTGACAAGGCAGCCTTGGATGATTTCATCCTCGCGACGCAGCTCGAAACGGGAATCCTTTTTATTCCAGAAATGCTCCACGAAATTGAAAAGATTGTTGGAATACATTTGGCTGGCGTTGTAGGCCACGCGGCCGGGAAGATTGCCCAGGCCGATGAGCCGAACGCCTTTGACTTCCACTTCTTCATCGAGCCGGGAACCTTCGACATTGCCACCGGTTTCCACGGCCATGTCGATGACGATGCTGCCGGGGGTCATGCCAACAATCATGTCCTGGGTCAGGATGACGGGGGCCTTGCGGCCAAAAACCTGTGCCGTGGTGATGACGATGTCGGAATTCGAACAATGGCGGGTCAGGCCTTTTCGCTGGAGTTCAAGCTGTTCCGGGGTGAGGGCCTTGGCATAGCCATCCTTGGTTTGGCCTGTTTCGCCGAGATCGATCTTCACGAACCGGGCGCCCAGCGATTTGACCTGTTCCTCGACAACCGGCCGCGTATCAAAAGCTTCCACCACGGCGCCGAGGCGACGGGCCGTGGCAATGGCCTGAAGGCCGGCGACTCCTGCGCCAATGATGAGGACGCGGGCCGGAGCAATGGTTCCGGCCGGGGTACTCATCATGGGGAAGATCTTGGGGCTCCGGCTTGCGGCGAGGATGACCGCCACATAGCCGGCCAGGTTGGCCTGTGAACTCAGCACGTCCATTTTCTGGGCCAGTGTTGTGCGGGGAATGAGTTCCAGGCTGACGGCACTGATGCGACTTGAAGCAAACGCCTGAATCAGGTCGTGTGAGTGGAATGGTTCCAGATAGCTGACGTGAATGGCGCCGGGCTTCATCTTGGCAAGGGTGCTGATCGGGGGTTTGCGCAGGCGAAGAACGAGGTCGGCGTTGGCGAGACCATCCTCCAGAGTGACAATGTCGGCACCTGCCGTGGCATAGGCGTCATCGCTCAGGCAGAGTGTGTTGCCGATTCCGGCCTCGACTCGGACACTGGCGCCCATCTTGACCCACTTTTGGACGGCGGGGGGGAGAATGGGGACACGCGTTTCGCCCGGATACGTTTCTTTTGCGACGAATATATTCATGCCTTCATATCAGTACGTGGTTAACAATTTTGTCATTGGGAGAACTCTACATCATTTTCATGGAATTGCGGCAATATACTGAAAAGGGGTCATGTTTTATAAAATAGTATCCCTTTCGAGAAGGGGCGGGAATGGGGGATATGGAGCGCAAGGGTAGTCAGAACAGGCTCCCGGAGGAGCGACCAAGCCACCGCTCCAGATAGGATTGCATATCGAACTTCCGGTTCAAGCCGTTGGCATTCATGTAGCGGATTTTTCCGAAGACGGGGCGTTCGGTCCAGGCGCGGTCGTGTCTTCCAAAGCACCAGGCGACGCCGACAAATCCGTTGGGGTCGCGGCCATCGATTTCATATTTGTTGTTGAGATAGAGGGCGGTTTCAAATGCTTCTTCCGGTGTCCGGCTCCATTCAATCAATTTTTTCCCCCAATACATGCGCATGTAATTGTGCATCTGTCCGCTCTTGACCATTTCGGTTTGCGCGGCATTCCAGCAGGGGTCGTGGGTGGCGCCAGTTTCCCATTGTTCGCGCGTGTAAACATAGTCGCGCTTGTCCTTGCGGTGCTCGTTCAGGGTTTTCCGGGCCCAGGGCGGCAAGGTGTCAAAACGGTCATAGCCCGGATTGAACCAACAGGCATTCATGCTGAGTTCGCGGCGAACGATGAGTTGCTCCAAATAGGCGTCGATGGCCATTTGGGGGGCATCGGATTCCAAAACGCGCAGGGCGATGTCCAGAGCCGAAATCTGGCCGAAATGCAGATGGGCGCTCATGTGGGAGCAGGCATTGAGCACCGGATCGCTGTTGCTTTCCGCATAGTCGGCCAGTCGATGATGCAAGAAATGCTCAAGCTGTTTGTTTGCAGCGGAAAAACCGCCCGCAAGACCAGAGGCGGGGGGGACGCTCTCGTCCACGCGGAGCTGGCGGCAAAGGGTTGCAGGATCATCCAGCGACAAAGACTGTTTCAGCCCATTCAACGACGGAATGGATATGGCACGGGCACGGAGAGGTTTGAGGTATTCGGTGAGCAGGCGATGGATTTTGGGGCGGAGAGTGCGGGCGGCGAATTCTTCGTGGTCCGAAGCGGCTTCCACCGGCACGATCACATCGGATTCGACGACGATGAAAGGACAGGTGATCCGTTGGGCAACGGTCTTTCGCCATTCGCGTTGCACTCGCAGATAGCCCACGTCGCCCACCAGGAGGGCGGCGCTTTGGGCCAGTTCGGGGATGACGGTTTCCGGCGCTCCCTGCCGAATGCAGAATCCGATGCCGCGGAGGGCGAGCCGCTCTTGGGTTTCGCGCAGTCCTTCGAGCATGAATGAATAGTGACGCCGGTTGGCTTCCGGAAAAGAAGAGAGGGCAAATCCAACGAGGAGCGGCAGGTGCAGGGCATTTGCCTGATCGATGGCGAATTCCAAGGCATGGTTGAACTCCACGCGCTGGGACTGCTGCATCCAATAGAGAACCATCTTCCCGTTGCGTAGGGGGAGGTTGTTGAGGCGGTGGATGCGGGATTCCTGAATCATGTCAACCAATGGCAAAGATTCCTACAGCGTGCCCAGGGAGAGATCACCGTGGATTTTGTAGACGGGGCCGTCCCGGTCGATATGCAGTTGGGTGTCGGGAAAGGCGGAGGGAAGTTTCTCCTTCAGGCGGCGGATGACTTCGGCTTCGAACTTTTCCTGGATGTCGCGGGGGACGTTGTCGAGTGTGGCAATCCGGGCCTGAACGACATAGCCCGGTCCATGCTGGGAGCCGATGCCAACGGTGAAAGCGGCGCCAAGATCAAACAGACCGTCATCTTCCCGGTTGCTGGTGGTGCCGGTGGGGGGACGGTTGGGATGGCGCCGGAAGCGTTTGTTGTTCCCGTAGGTGCTTTCGAGCTCGTCGTTGATTTCATCGAAGACGGCTTTGAGCCGCCGTTCCCAACGTTCCAGGCGATTCAACGATTCACTCATGGCGTCTCCAGCAAGGTGCCGGGATTGAGAATCCAATCCGGGTCGAACAGGCGTTTCAGGTCGCGCATTCGGGAAAGCGCGTCCTCGCCTGCCATCTGGCGGAAAAGGTCGCGCTTGATTTTGCCGATGCCGTGTTCCGCGGAGATGCTCCCTCCCCATTGAATGACTTGCGCGGCCCAGCGGGAATAGAGTGTCCGGCCCGCGGCGTAATCGGCGGGATGCCGGGGCAGGATGTTCACGTGAAGATGATTGGCGCCGATGTGGCCGAAGGTGAGATGTTCGAGGCCGGAAGCGGCCAGATCGGCTTCATACAGGGCGAGGACATCGGCCAGGCGGGAGTCCGGCACGGACATGTCGGTGCCCAGCTTGACGAGTCCGGGATGGATTTTGCGACGCTCGTCGATGGAGGAATTGACCATTTCGGGAACGGCATGGCGGAAGAGTTTGAGTTTTTCCATGTCATGGGGATTGTCGGCCAGAATCGATGCGTCGACATCCCCGCCGAAATCCGGCAAGCGTTCGGCAGCGGCCATCAGGGCGGCTTCGGCCGCTTCGGCATCGGGGGCATGCCATTCGGCATAGACGCAGGCGGAGCCGGGGGGGATGGCGGGCACGGCAATCCCCTTCGAGGCCAACGTATCGGCGCGGGAGCGGAGAAAATCGAGGCAAAACGAGTCAAAGTATTCAAGGGCCGCGAGGCGTGCAGGGCCCTGGCCATGCGTCTGCCGGAGGGCGTTGACATATCCGACGACCGCTGCCGTCGAAGGCAGGAAGGCCATGAGGCCCCAAACGGCGCCTGGGGCGGGCAACAGGCGTAAGGTGGCCTCCACCACGACGCCAAGGGTGCCTTCCGCGCCGATGAAAAGGTCCACAAGATCCATGTTGGGGTCGCTGAAATAACCGGCGGCGTTCTTGACGGCCGGTCGGGGAATGGGGGGGAGGGTGCCGGAGAGGGATCCAAGCTGGAACTGGTGGCGATGGGTTGTGTCGCGTCCACGTCTCAGGTCGACCATTTCGCCGTTGATCAAGGCCACCCGAAGGCCCACCACATGGTTTCGCGTGGGGCCATGCAGAAAGGAGAGAGCCCCGGATGAATTGCAGGAGATCATTCCGCCGATGGAGGCAGAAGGTTCCGTGGGATCCGGCGCGAAATAGAGCTCCGGAGGAAGTGCCGCGCGGATGGAGGAAAGGGTTGCGCCAGGCTGCACTCGCAGGGTGTTGTTTTCCGGGTCAAGAATCCGGTTCATGTGCGAGAGATTCAGCACGATTCCGCCTTCCGGAACCGCACCACCGGTCACCCCGGTGCGGGCGCCTTGCGTGGTGATGGGCATTTGCAGCGCGCGCGCCTCGGAGAGGACCGAGAGAACATCCTCTTCGGTGCGGGGAAAAGCGATGCGATCCGCGCGTCCCACGCGGCGGGATTCGTCGCGCAGATAATCAGCATGGGAGGGTTGAAATGTTTCACTCATGGGTGGCAATATAACTTGCCTCGGAATGGTCTGCACGGCTAAAGTATAAGATTCAAATAAGGAGAAAAGCATGACCAATCGGTTGGTTAAGGTAAAGTTCGAGCATGGGCCCGAACAGGCAGTGGAGGCCGGAATTGCATTGAGCCAGATCATGGCGAAATATCCGGCGGTGAAGGAAAGCATCGACTTCCCGGTTTTGGGAGCGTTGGTGAACAACGAGTTTGTTTCGGTGGAATACCGGATCGAGACGGATAGCCATGTGAGGGTTCTGGGCTACCGGGATTCGTATGGGCAGCGGGTGTATCGTCACACGATCGCCTTTTTGCTGGCGAAGACGGCCCACGAGCTGTTTCCGGGGTGCGATTTCGCCGTGGAGCATTCGCTCTCCAAGGGGCTGTATTGCAGCTTCCGGTTGGGGGAGGAACCCGGCGTCTCCAAGGATCAACTGGAGAAAATCGATGCGGCCCTGCGCAAGTTGTTCGACGAAAAAGCGCCCATCGATCGCATCAAGGTCACCTATGACGAGGCCATTGCCCACTTCGAGGCGGCCGGTGCAAAGGACAAGTTGAATTTGCTGCGCTATAAGAACAGCTCCAAGGTGAGCGTCTACAAGTGCGGAGAGTTCATGGATCTGGCGAACCAGCCTTTGGCGAACAATGCCGCCACGCTGGGCAACTACAAGCTCATTGCCTATCAGCAGGGCTTCATTGTCATGGGGCCCGACCGCATGGACCTCAATTCTTTTCCGCCGTTTGATCCCGCCCACTACATCTTCGATGTGTTCAAGGGGCACAAGGACTGGGGCCGTATCGTGCGGGTGCGGACCGTTGGCGATCTCAACGAGCGAATTGCGAAGAAGAAAATCGACGACTTCATCGATGTCAACGAAGCCTATCAGGAAAAGCGGATCGCTCTGCTGGCGGAGCAAATCGTCCAAAAGCGCGGCCAGGTGAAGTGGATCCTGATTGCGGGGCCCTCCTCGTCGGGAAAGACCACGTTTTCCAAGCGCCTCTCGCTGCAACTGAAGGCCAGCGGCATGAATGCCAAGCCCATCTCCCTGGACAACTACTTCGTGGGCCGGGATAAGACCCCGCTGGATGAGAAGGGCGAGGTGGATTTCGAGCACATCGAGGCGCTTGATCTGAACTTGGTCCATGAGCAGCTCGCGAAGCTGGATGCCGGCCAGCGGCTGGAATTGCCCTACTTCAACTTCCACACCGGAAAGCGCGAATGGAAGGGCGAAATGATGCACATTGGTCCGGATGACGTGGTGGTCCTCGAAGGCATTCACGGCTTGAATCCCCGCCTGACGTCGTCGATTCCGGTGGAACATAAGTTCCGCATTTACATCAGCGCATTGACGCAACTGAACATCGACAGCAACAACCGGATTTCGACCACCGACAACCGTCTGATTCGCCGCATGGTGCGCGACCACAATTTCCGCAGCCACAGCGCGATCAAGACGCTGCAAATGTGGCCCAAGGTCCGTCGCGGCGAGAAGACCTGGATCTTCCCGTTCCAGAAGGAGGCCGATGTGGCCTTCAACTCGGCCCTGGATTACGAATTGGCTGTCTTGCGCCCGTATGCGGAGCCCCTGCTGGCGGAAATCAAGCCGTCCATGCCGGAATACGCCGAGGCCGTTCGCATGCAGCAGTTCCTGTCGAACTTCCTGGTGATTCCGACGGATCGCGTGCCGCCGACCAGCGTGATCCGCGAATTCATCGGCAAGAGCTTCTTCCAGTATTGATCGGACTGGAGCCACCGCGCAAAGGGCCGGGCCGATGAAGCCCGGCCCATTGCATATCCGGGCTCCATGGAAAGTGTGTGAATATGAGTGAATCCGAAAAACAGGAAAGAATCGTTGCCATCGTGGGGCGACCCAACGTCGGCAAGTCGGCTCTTTTCAACCGGTTGGTTCGTAAAAGACTGGCGATTGTGCATTCGGAGGAAGGCGTCACGCGCGACCGCCTCATGGCGAAGGCCGAATGGCTGGGACAGCGGTTCCAGGTGGTCGACACGGGTGGGCTTGCCTTGATGGACCGTGCCAAGTCCACGGACGAAATCCTCCTGGCCACGGCCGATCAGGTGGGGGCGGCCATCGAGGATTCAGCCGCGGTCATTCTGGTGGTGGACATCAAGGCCGGCCTTCAGGCGCTGGACAAGGAAGTGGCGAACCTGTTGCGCAAGTCGGGGCGGCCCGTGATTGTCGCGGCCAACAAGGCCGACCTGCTGGAATGGGACGAAAAAACGGAAGAGTTTCTTGCGCTTGGTTTTCCGGTTTTTCCGGTCTCGGCTTCGCACAACCGGGGTGTCGAAGCCCTCATGGAGTCGGTTTTGCCGCACTTGCCGCCCGCAGCGGAGGCCGCGGATCCGCCACGCTTGAAAGTGGCTGTTGTCGGGCGGCCCAACGTGGGAAAGTCCTCCTACATCAATCGGCTGACGGGCAAGCAGAGGGTGATTGTTTCCAACGTGCCGGGAACCACGCGCGACACGATCGATGTGCCGTTCACGCTGAAGGTGGCCGACGGCACGGAACGGCACTATACGCTGGTGGACACCGCCGGCATGCGCCGCCAGGGGCGCGTTCATGAGTCCGTTGAAAAGTTCAGCCTGTTCCGCGCCGAAGAGTGTATTTCGGAGGCCGACATTGTCGTGCTGATGATGGATGCCGAGGCGGGCCCGACGGCGCAGGAGAAAAAGGTGGCCGCCCTAATCCGCGAGAACCACAAGGCTTGCGTGGTGCTGGTGAACAAATGGGACCAGGCCCGGGGCACCGGCGTGAAACCGGAAGACTACGAAGAAAGCATGAGGAAAGAGCTTTTCTTTCTAGGAGATATCCCCGTGCTTTTTGTTTCCGCGCTGACCGGATATCAAATCAAGCGCAGTTTTGAAGTGATTGACGTGGTGGCGGCGCGCCTGGGGCTTAAGTTGCCCACGGGCGTACTGAACCGTGTGATCCGCGACGCGTTTGCCAAATCGCAGCCGCCTTTCTCGCGCGGCAAGCAGCTCAAGTTCTACTATGCCACGCAGACCGGCCAGAACCCGCCGCGCGTGACGTTGTTTGTCAATAATCCCACGCTCAGCACTCCATCGCACCAGGCTTTCCTGACAGCCCGCCTGCGGACGGCGTTCGACCTGGCCGGAGTGCCTCTCGTTCTCAACTACCGGTCCAGCCATGGCAAGCAGGAGCCTCCGGCGCACTGATCCGGTTTGCGGTATAGGGAGAACGCCATTTCCTTTAGTCTGACCATGTGGAAGAAGACCCCGCCAAGGCCCGGCGGATACCGCGAGGTGT
>CAYNHA010000052.1:0-2689 GCA_964397035.1 uncultured Verrucomicrobiota bacterium | reverse complement strand
TGCCTCGCCCGAGATCCGCAATCTGCATGACCTGGTCGGCAAGCGTCTGATGCTGGAGCCCCAGACCGAGGAATTGCTGGCTTTGCTGAAAAAAGAAGGGGTTCCGATCGAAGGCATTCAACAGTTGCCGCACAGTTTTGACGCAACAGGTTTGATGCAGGGCGAGACCGATGCCATCTCCGGGTATATTTCCAACGAGCCGTATTATTTCTTGAAAGCCGGATATTTGTTTCAAACTTTTAGCCCCCGCTCGGCGGGGATCGATTTCTACGGCGACAACCTGTTCACCTCGGAACAGGAATGGAAGGACCATTCCGAGCGGGTCCGCGCCTTCCGGGCCGCGAGCCTGAAGGGGTGGCAATACGCCCGGAGCCACCGCGACGAAATGATCGAATTGATCCGGACCCGTTATTCCCCGCACACTTCGGTTGAATATTTGCATTTCGAAGCCGACCGGATGATTCCGCTCCTGCAGCCCGACCTGATCGAGATTGGCTACATGAATCCGCATCGGTGGCGTCATATCGCCGACACCTACGCCGAATTGGGCCTGCTGCCGGCCGGGTACCCGCTGAAGGGATTTCTCTACCAGCCGGACCTCCAGAACCTGGACTGGTTCTACCGCGTCCTGGGCTTTGGCTTGGTTCTCCTGCTGATCTTCGTGGTGCTGGAATTCTATGTTTATATGCTCAACCGGCGCTTGTCCCTCCCCCTGGAGAAAAGCCGAAAGGCGGAAGACGCCCTGCGCAAATCGGAGCGGCGCCTGAGCGACCTGATCGATTTCCTGCCCGACGCCACCTTTGCCATCGACTCCGATCGGAAAATCACCATCTGGAACAAGGCCATGGAGCGCATGACCGGCATCCGTTCCGAAGACATGCTGGGCAAAGGCGACCACGAGTACTCCCTGCCTTTTTATGGCGAACGGCGTTCGGTGCTGCTGGATCTGGTCTGGTCCGAAAGTCCGGACATCCTTTCCCGATATCCCGAAGTCCGCCGGGAAGGATTCTCCTACATCACCGAAGTCTTCTGTCCGGCGCTGGATGAAGGCCGAGGCGCCCACCTGATGGCCAAGGCTTCTCCGCTGCGCGATCCGGACGGCAAGATCATCGGGGCCATCGAGGCGCTCCGCGACATCACCGAGCGCAAGCAATCGGAAGAAGCCCTCCGCAAAAGCGAGGAGCAATACCGCAATCTGTTTCAGCATGCCCAGATCGGCATCTTCCATTCCCTTCCTTCGGGGCGTTTGCTGACGGCCAATCCCTCGATGGCCCGGACGCTGGGCTATTCCTCTCCGGAGGAATTGATTTCCGCCGTCACCCACATGGGCAGGCAAATCTATGCCGATTCCCGTCTGCGCGCCGACATCATCGCCGACATGATGAAGACGGATGGATGGGTCCACCGCGATTCCATGGTGTGGCGCCGGAAGGATGAGGGGCTCATCACCGTGAACATGCTGGGGCGCAAGGTGCTCGATGCCTCCGGAAAAGTCGCATACCTGGAGGGGTTCATCGATGATGTCACGGAAAGCCGGAAGGCGCAGGAGACGCTCCGAGAGAGCGAGGCCAAATTCCGCCTGCTGGTGGAACACTCTTCCGAATTGATCTGGAGCTTGTCGCCCGAAGGCATTCTAACCTATGCCTCGCCCTCCTGGAAGCGAGTGACGGGCTATGATCCCGCCGACATCCAAGGTATGCATTTTACCCAGCTTCTTCATCCCGACGACTTGCCCTTGTGTTTGAAATACCTCCAGATGTTGACCGAATCCCAGGACGCGATCATGGGCCCGACCTATCGCATCCGCCATGCCGATGGCTCCTGGCATTGGCATGCCGCGAACGGCGCACCTGTGCGGGATGCCCAGGGACGTTACGTCTCCATGGTCGGGGTTTCCAGCGACATCACCGAACGGAAGCATTTCGATCAGCAACTCCTCGAAACCAATGCCTCGCTGGAAAGCGCCATCGAACGGGCCAACGACATGGCGCTCCGGGCCGAGTCGGCCAACATCGCCAAGTCCGAATTCATCGCCAACATCAGCCATGAGATCCGCACGCCGATGAACGCCATCATCGGCTTTGCCGACCTGCTCTCGGCCGGGATTGCCGACGAGCGCCAGCGCCACCAGGCCGCCGTGATCGCCACGGCCGGCAAATCCCTCCTGCGCCTGATCAACGACGTGCTCGACCTTTCCAAGATCGAGGCCGGCAAGCTGGAAATCAAAACGGAAAACTGCTCGCCCCGCCGCCTGATCGAAGAGGTGCGGCATGTGTTCGCGCAGCGGGCCGCCGAGAAGGGGCTGGTACTCCGCTGCTTTGTCGCCCCCGACCTGCCCAAGGGACTTTGGCTGGACCATGCGCGTCTGCGTCAAATCCTGACCAACCTGATTGGCAACGCCATCAAGTTCACCGACCGGGGCTCGGTGGATGTGTTGGTGGAGGGAACGGTCTGCCCGGGCGGGGACCCCTGCTTCAACCTGCGCATTTCCGTGGCGGACACGGGCAAAGGCATCAGCGAGGAATTCAAGCCTCGCCTGTTTGGCGCCTTCGAGCAGGCCGCCGGACAGGACCACGCCAAGTACGGCGGCACGGGGCTGGGGTTGGCCATCTCCCGGCGGCTGGCCCACCTGATGAACGGCGACATCACCGTCGGGGACAATCCGGCCGGCCGCGGCAGCGTCTTCACG
>CAYNHA010000051.1:0-12606 GCA_964397035.1 uncultured Verrucomicrobiota bacterium | reverse complement strand
TTGCCGAACGACGGGTTCAGGATCTTGCCGTCGGCGTCGTACTTGATTTCTTCGTGCAGGGAGGCGCCGAGGCCGATCATGACGCCGCCGGCGATTTGCCCGCGGATCTGTTTGGGGTTGATGACGGTGCCGACGTCGAAGGAGGAGGCGAAGTGGTCGATGAGGACTTTGCCGGTTTTCTTTTCGATGCGGATGGCGCAGGCCTGGGAGCCGAAGGTGTATTCGACGCCGAGTCCGCCGCGTCCGTCGGGGTCGGGGTTGGAGTAGCGGGGCAGGCGGGCGTCGGAGGTGGTATGGACGACGTCGCCGATGGTGATGCCGGTTTCGGTGATGTAGCCGTGGATGAGGCGCTGGATGGGGAGGCCGAGGTCGGGGTCGTGCTTGAGGAAGACGCGCTGGCCGTCGTAGTCGAGGTGGTCGACGTCGACGAGGAGGGCCTTGGCGGCGGTTTCCTTGAGCATCTGGATGGCTTTGTTGCAGGCGCGGACGAGGGCGCGTCCGCCCTGGGTGGTGAACATGGAGCCGATGGTCTGCCATTCCCAAGGGCAGTATTGGGTGTCGATTTCCTGGTAGACGCGGATCTTGGCGGGGTCGATCTGGAGGGCTTCGCCGGCGATCTGCTGGACGGCCATGCGCAGGCCTTGGCCGACTTCGGCGCCGCCCATGTTGATGACGGCGGAGCCGTCGGGGTTGAGCTTGAGGTAGCAGGATTTGGAGGAGAAGGGGGCGCCCTTGGGGGACTTCATGAGGGCGGCGTAGCCGCGGCCGTAGAAGTAGGTGTCGTCTTCGGCGGGTTTGTCGCCGGAGAAGATGGCGGAGCGGACCTTTTCCTGGCATTCGAGGACGGAGCCGGATTGGGTGTAGTAGCGTTCGCCGGCGGCGTTTTGCTTGCCGGGGCCGAGGTAGTTTTTCTCGCGGAGGGCGAAGGGGGACATCTGGAGCTTGCGGGCGAGCATGTCCATGAGGCGTTCGACGGCGAAGTGGCCTTCCTGGTGGCCGTAGCCGCGGAAGGCGCCGACGGGGGGGGTGTTGGTGTAGACGCACTTGGATTCGAGGAGGGCGTGGGGGAAGACGTAGGGGCCGGTGCAGTTGTGGGTGGCGGCGTTGCAGACGTGGATGCCGGTGTCGGAGAACGCGCCGGTGGAATGCAGGATGTCGGCCTGGATGGCGACGAGGGTGCCGTCCTTCTTGGCGCCGATCTTCATGTGGTGGCGGAAGCCGTGGCCGATGAGGGTGCTGGTGAAGTCTTCGCGGCGGGAGGCGACCCACTTGACGGGGCGGCCGGGGACGTGGGAGGCGATCCAGGCGACGGTCTGCTCGACGGTGATGTCGGACTTGTAGCCGAAGCAGCCGCCGATTTCGGGGATGCGCACGCGGACCATGGAGGAGGCCTTGTGGTAGGCGTGGGCGAGGTCGTCGCGGATGATGAAGGGGCAGATGGAGGAGGACCAGGCGTCGATGGTGCCGTCTTCGTTGAAGCGGACGATGGCGCCGTGGGGCTCGATGGCGGCGCAGGAGCCGTGGGGATAGACGAATTCGCCTTCGACGACGACGTCGGCTTCGGCGAAGCCCTGGGCGATGTCGCCTTTCTTGAGGCGGTAGGTGTTGGCGATGTTGGTGCCGGGGACGGCGCCGAGGCCGGGGAGGTGCCAGTAGTTTTCGGCGTGGTCGTGGATGAGGACGGCGTCGGGGGCGAGGGCGGCGCGGGCGTCGGTGTAGACGGGGAGGGGCTTGTATTGGACCTTGATGCCTTTGAGGGCTTCGACGGCGTGGCGCTTGGTGTCGGCGATGACGGCGGCGACGTGGTCGCCGATGTGGCGGACTTTCTTGACGGCCATGGGGGAGATGTCGCTGACGTTGTCGCCGTAGAGGGTCTTGCAGTCGCGGCCGGTGACGACCTTGACGACGCCGGGCATTTTCTCGGCTTCGGCGGTGTCGATGGAGAGGATTTCGGCGTGGGCGAAGTCGGGGTGGAGGATGGCGGCGTGGAGGAGGCCGGGGAGGCGGATGTCGTCGAGGTATTGGGCTTTGCCGATGACCTTGGAGATGGCGTCGGGGCGGGTGAGGGATTGGCCGATGTATTTGAATTTTGCCATGAGAGGGCTCCGGAGGGTTGAATTTTGAGAGGTGGAAATATAACACGGGCGAGGAGGGGGGGCAATCGGGAAGGGTGAAAAACAGGGGAAAATGGGCGGAAACAGGGAAAGCGTTTTAACAGAGAGAAGAAGAACGACGAAAGGTGCGGATGGCGCGAAAGGGAGAGGGGATTGGGCATCGCCGCTCCCCTGAACCTTGAACCTGTACGCTTGCCAAGCTTGGCTTGGCCAAGCACAATGGAGCCATGAAACCGTGGAGAATATCGCGCAAGGATGTACTGGGGCTGAAGTTTGCTTGTCCGGATTGCGGGCAGCATGTGGATGCGGGGCGGGAGTTGTTCGGTGAGCTGGTGGAGTGTCCGACCTGTGGAAAGAAGATGCAGGTGCCGGACCTGAAGAATGCGCCGGGGGACATGCCGCCGAAGCGGCTGCCCAAGGACAGGGCGCCGAGGGTTCAATTGTGAGTGGGAGGAGAGGGCGCGGATGCGGCTTGGTCTTGGTGGTGGTGGTTGCCTTGGCGGGTGGGGCGTGGGCGATGCTGTATCCGTTTTTGGCGCGACAGGCGCCGGTGGTGTCGGATGTGGTGGTGATCGAAGGGTGGATGAAGGATGATTCGCTGGTTCAGGCGGCAGGTTGGGCGGAATCGAACGGGGTGAAGAAAATCTACACGACGGGCGGCCCGATCGAGCTGGGGAGCTGGCTGGCGGAGTGGAAGACCTATGCGGAGATGACGAAAGCCCGGATGGAAAAGAAGGGGTTGGGCGATAAATTTGAAATTGTGGCGGTGCCGGCGGAGAAGGTGCGGCGCGGACGGACGCGGGAGTCGGCGCGGGCGCTGAAGGCGGCGATGGGGATGGAGCGGGGGGCCTTCACGCTGATCAGCGTGGGACCGCACACGCGGAGAAGCTGGCGTTCCTTCCAGGGCGTGTTTGGCGATGGCGTGGAGGTGGGGTGCCGGGCGCTGACGCCGGAGGAATATGATGGAACGGACTGGTGGAGTTGCTCGGAGGGGGTGAGGGACGTCATCGCCGAAACGATTGCCTATGGCTATGACGTGGCGTCGGGGGCGTGGGCCTGTTGCCCCCCATGACCAGGATGCCGAAGGACGGATGAACGGGATTGTCCAAGTGGCGATCACCATCTTTCGTTTGAACCACGAATGAACACCGATGGAAACAGATTCATCTTGGGAAATGGAAACAGAAGTCCCCCTTGATCATCCGGCGAAGGGTGTTTATCCAGTGTTTATAAAGACTGGATAATCTATGGAAAACGAATCCGGACGACGCGGAGGCCGTCCCTCCAAGGTCAGAAATCAAGCCTTCTCTGTGTGACCTCGGGACTACGATTCGCCCACGTGGTGTTATTTTTGAGCGATTCGTTCCTCAATCATTTGACTCTCTCGGCAATCCATCGATTGTATCGGAGAGGGTTAAGTCAGAAGATCGTCTCTCACAAAGGCAGGGAGCGCGCCGAGGAATCCTCTGTACCGGATCTCTGGGAGAGGGGGTTTTCTCAGATCCGGGTACAGGATCAAGGGAGGCAGCAGGAGACGGCTCGCCCGGAGGTCGAGCCCTACCCGGAACCAAAGGACGGATGGAGCAGGTCAATGAAACGGGAATGCGCCCGAATCCACTTTTCAAGCGGGAGGGCGGTTGTCAAACGACGGGGGGCATGTTAGCCTGAACAAATGAATTCTGTGGATTTATTGGTGCTTTTTCCGAACAACCGAGCCAAGGCGTATGGAGCGTTGGGCACGGAAATCGCGGCGGTGACGCCTCCGGTGCAACTGGGGTTGCTGGCGGCCTTTGCGCGCGAAAACGGCTTGTCGGTCGACTTGCTGGATGCCGATGAGGCAGGTCTGTTGCCGGATCCGGTGGCGGAGAGGGTGAAAGCGTTGGCGCCGCGCCTGGTCGTGATCGGCACGGATCATGTCAATTCGGGGGATGTGACGAAGATGCAGGCGGCGGGCGAAACTGTGCGCGCGATTCATCGATTGGCGCCGGGGATTCCGGTCCTGATGGATGGCGTGGTGCCGTCGGCCTATCCTGAAAAAATCCTGCGCGAGGAGGAGGCGGATTTCGTTTGCTGCGGGGAGTCCTATGTGCCGGTGGTGGCGCTGGTGAACTGGCAGAAAACGCACCGTCCGGAGGAACGGCCGACGGCCGGGGAAATTCCGGGCATTTGGTCGCGTGTGGGCGACCAGGTGGTGGAGGGGGGGCGCGCTCCCCTGTTCGAGGATATCGATCGGCTGCCGGATGCGGCGTGGGATTTGATGCCGCCCTCCCGGTATCGTGCGCACCATTGGCATTGCTTTGACCGGCTCGATGCGCGGAGTCCCTACGGGGCGATTTATACGAATCATGGCTGTCCCTACAACTGTTCGTATTGCAGTGTGAACGTGGTGGCGGGCAAGTCCAACCTGCGGCTGCGCTCGGTGGATCGCGTCATCGGCGAGCTGGAGACGCTGGTGAAATTGGGCGTGCGGAATGTGCGTATTCTCGACAACGTGTTTACGGCGAATGCGGATCGCGTGGAGCAAATCTGCGACCGCATCATCGAAAAGGGTTGGGATTTGAATTTCTGGGCCTATGCCCACGTGTCGTCCATTCGCAGTCCGGAAATGCTGCAGAAAATGCGCCGCGCGGGCGTGCGATGGCTGGCCTATGGGTTTGAGTCGGCGAACACGCGGGTGCGCGGCGCGGTCAACAAGAACACCACCGAGGACAAGACGGAACGCGTGATTGCGTGGACGCAGGCGGCGGATATTTCAATCGTGGCCAATTTCATTTTTGGTTTGCCGGAGGATGATCTCGCCAGCATGAAGGAAACGTTCGACATGGCGAAGGCGTACAACTTCGAATGGGCGAACTTCTATTGCGCGATGGCGTTTCCCGGCACGCGGCTCTACAACGAACTGGTGGCGCAGGGCGTGCAAATGCCCAAGGCGTGGTCGGCCTACGGGCACTACAGCCGCAATTCGCGTCCGCTTTCGACTCAATACGTGGATTGGAAGGACATCGTCCGCTTCCGCGATGCGGCGTTCGTGGAGTATTACGAAAACCCGGTGTATCAATCCATGCTGGCCCGGCGTTTCGGGCCGAAGGCGGTGGAGTTCGTGAAGCGAATTTTGGAACAACCGATTCAAAGGGATTTCACATGAGCAAACACAAGGAAAGCGGCGAGTCGTTGCGGAAGCGGGCGGCCGGGTTCCGCGCGGATACGCTGCGGATTCATGCGATGGCTCCCGAAACGCGCGTGGCGTCCTCGCTGTCGGCGGTGGAAATCTATACCTGCCTGTTTTTCGGCGGGCTGCTGCGGCACAATCCGGCGGATCCGCGCGATCCGGCGCGCGACCGGCTCATTGTGAGCAAGGGGCATGGCTCCATCAGCCTCTATCCCGTGCTGGCCGAGCGCGGATTCTTTCCGAAGGAGGAGTTGGCGCGGGTGTGCAAATCCGGCTCGTTTCTGGGCGGCATACCCGATCCGGTGATTCCCGGCTACGAGACGGTGAACGGCTCGCTGGGGCATGGGCCGGGCGTGGGGTCGGGCATGGCGCTGGCGCTGAAGCGGCAGGGTTCCGACCGCCGCGTGGTGGTGGTGACGGGCGATGGCGAGCTGCACGAGGGCGCCGTCTGGGAAGCCTTCCTGTTCGCCGCGCAGCAGAAGCTGAGCAATCTGGTGCTGATTGTGGACGACAACACACGGTGCATGATGGGCTACACGCAGGAGGTGGTGGGGCTGGCTCCGCTGGCCGGCAAGTTCCGCGCGTTTGGCTGGTGGGCCGAGGAGGCGGATGGTCACGATGTGGAGGCGCTGTGCGCAGGGATCGGCCGCGCCATGGAAGCGTCGTTCGACGGGCCGCGCGTCCTGATCGCCCACACGGTCAAGGGCAAGGGAGCTCCCACGCTGGAGAGCGATCCCCTGTGCCACATCCGGACGCTTTCGCCGGCGGTCATTGAAGAACTGGTGGGAGGTGCAACATGAGCGGGCCCAAGATGCGGATGCGCGATTCGTTTCTCCAGGCCATGAAGGACCGCATGGCGGACGAGAAGGATATTTTCTTCCTGACGGCCGATTTTGGTTCGCCCGTTCTGGATGGCGTAAAGAAGGATTTCCCGGACCGCTTCGTGAATGTCGGGATTTCCGAGCAGAATCTGGTGAACGTGGCGACAGGGCTTGCCTTGGAAGGCTACCGCGTGGTGGCGTATGCCATCGCGCCGTTCATCACGATGCGCTGCCTGGAGCAGGTGCGCGTGAATTTGGCGATTTTGTCGCAGGTTCGCCCCATGAATGTCACGCTGGTGGGCGTGGGCGCGGGCTACAGCTACGAAGTCTCGGGCCCCACGCACCAGGCTCTGGAGGATATTGCGCTGATGCGGGCCTTGCCCAACATGGGAGTGTGGTCGGCCGCGGATGCGGCGACGGCCGCGGCCATGGCCCATCAGGCACTCAATGAAAAAGGTGTGCGCTATCTGCGCCTCGACAGCCATCCGCTGCCGAACGTGGGCGATGCACCGACCGCAGATGAATTGCGCCGTGGCTTCCGCCTGGGCGGGAGCAAGGGGGCGGCCGCCGCGGTTGTTTCGACGGGCTACATGAGCCATCTGGCCGTGGCGGTGCGCGATGAACTGGAAGCGGGCGGAATTCCCGTGCGGACGGTGGACATGATGAACCTGTCCTCGCCCGACATCGATGTGCTGGAGACGGCGCTTTCCCCCTGCCGCGCCATTCTGACGATGGAAGAGGCGTTTGTGGGTCGTGGAGGAATGGATGCGTTGCTTGCGCTGACGTTGGCGCCGCGGTTGCCCAGGGCCAAGTGGGTTCATGCCGGGCTTGCGCCGCACTACAGCTTCGAGATTGGTCCGCGCGACGAGCTGCTGGCCGCCAACGGGCTTTCCCGTTCGGCGTTGGCGGGGCGGGTGATCGATCTGATCAACGGCTGAGAAATGCCGCGTAGGTTTCGCGCAGGCCGTCGGCGAAATCCATGCGGGGCTTCCAGCCCATGCCGCGAAGAGGAGAAGCATCGAGGCGCTTGAGGGGCGCGCCATCGGGCTTGGTGGCGTCGAATTCCAGTGCGCCGGCGTAGCCCACGATTTGCTTCACCGTTTCGGCCACTTCGGCGATGGAGAGGTCGGCATCGGGGCCCACGTTGATGGGCCGGGAGTCCTTGTAGTTTTCGGCCAGGAAGAAGCAGGCATCGGCGAGATCGCGCGAGAAGAGAAAATCGCGCCGGGGTTTTCCCGTGCCCCAGACGGAGAGAGAGGGGACGTTTTGCTGCTTGGCCTCGTGCATGCGGACCATGAGGGCCGAGGCCACATGGGCGTGCTCGGGATCGAAGTGGTCTTCCGGGCCGTAGAGCGTGGAGGGAATGGCGGCAAAAAAGGAAAGGCCATGTTCCTGACGAATGGCTTCGCATTCGGCCACCCCCGCATATTTGGCGGCGGAGTAGGCGTTGTTGGTGGGCTCGAAGGGGCCGGTGAGGATGCTTTCGACGCGCATGGGCTGGGCGGCATCGCGCGGGTAGCAGCAGGAGCTGGCGAGATAGAGCAGTCGCGGCACACGCAGGCGCGCGGCGGTGCCCAGCACATTCAGCACCACGCGCAGATTGGATTCCAGCAGGCGCGCGGGATGGGCGCGGTTGAGGGCGATTCCTCCGGATTCGCCGGCGGCCACAAAGACGAAATCGGGCCGTGTGGAGACCATGGCTTTTTCGATGGCCGCGGCGTTGGCCCAGTCGGCGGTTTCGGAGGCGGAGAGTGTCGTGGACGTAAATCCACGGCGACGGGCTTCTGCCGCGAGGGCGGCTCCGGCAAGGGTTTCGCCCCCTGCGATCAAAATTCGGGCGCTGGTCAAATTCATGCCGCCAAGGTAGCATGGGCTGGAGAATGAGCAAAACAAAACCCATTGTGGTCTATCTGCACCGGTATCCGCCGGAGATCGAAGCTTTCCAATGGCCTGCGCTGGTCGATCTGGCCGATGCCTTGGCGCCGGACTATGAACTGGTCTATGCCAGCATGGGGCCGGCCAACGGAAAGCGGGATGAAGTCTTGCGCCAAAAAATGCGCGTGATGGAGTTGCCCTTCACGGTGGACCAGACCAACGGGCGCGACAAATGGCTCAAGACGCGCCGATGGTATCGGCAGATGGACCCCTTGTTGAAACAGATTCAGGCGTTGAATCCCGCCGTGATGATTTGCAAGGAAACGCTGCCGCTCATTCCGGGGCGCGTGGTGAAACTGGGCATTCCGACGATCATCGCGACCAGCGATTGGTGGTGGTCCATTCTGCTGGGTCACATGAAATGGGGGAGGCGCCTGGCGGACTGGATGGAAGCACGCGAAGTGCAAGGTTGGAACCGCCCGCATGTGAGGGCCACGGTCAGCACGAAGGCCGAAGGGCGGCTTCTGGTGGCCAAGGGAATGGATGAATCGCGCGTGGCGGTGATCAATGCTCCGCAGAATCCGGGCATTTTCCGCCCGTTGAGCCCGTTGCCCACCAAGACGGAACTGGGGCTGGACGAAACACTGAAATATGCGGCGATTTTTGGAATCATCCGGGGCGGAAAAGGCTACGATCAACTGCTGGACTGGTGGAAGACCGCGGTGGGGCGGCATCCGGATTGGAGGCTGGTCATTATTGGTGGCGCGGGCGGGGAGGGCTGGTGCCGGAAACAAATTGCCAAGCGCGGGCTGGAGCCGGTGGTTCACATGACCGGATGGCTGCCCACGAAGCAGGACGTGAACCGGTGGCTGAACGCCATGGATGCGGTGATTAGCCATCGGCGGAACTCGCCCGACAACCAGGGCATTATCCCGAGCGCGCTCTACAACGGACTATCGACGGGGCGCCCCATGGTGGTCACGGGTTTGCCGGGCATGGCGGAAATCGTGCGCGACGGGGTGGATGGTTTCCTGTTCACGCCCGACGTCGAGGAGTCCTTTATTCTGGCCTTGGAGCGCGTGATGGCCGATCCGGTCGCCGCCCTGCGCATCGGCCAGGCCGGGTTGGGCCGCGCCGCAGAGTGCTTTGATCCCCAAGCCACCGCAAAAGCCCACCGGGCGCTGATCGACGCGATGGTCTGAAGGAAAATCCGGGCAAGCCGAACAGGAACGCCAAACAGTATTTCAATATGAAACGGACACCTTTGGTGCCGGGCACGATGCCCGCGCTCCGGCCGATGTCTTTACTGGTTGAGCAAGCGGACCCACAGCGGGCCAATGTCACGATCCGGGGCGGCCAGAAGGAGGTCGCGGTTTTCGGCGCTGTGCATGGTTTTGCCGATGACTTGGAGCAGTTGGAGTTGAGCGCGGTCGTTGTCGGGAGGGGTCAATAGCAGAAAAATGAATTTCACGGGCAGGCCGTCAGGCGCGTTCCAGTCGATTCCGGAGGGCGCGCGAGCAAAGGCCAGACGCGGAGTGGCTATTTCATCCATCATGGCGTGAGGAACGGCCACGCCGGAACCTAGTGCCGTGCCCATGAGTTCTTCGCGCTTGAAGACGGCAGCGGCCACCGCCTGTCGATCGAGTCCTGCCCCGGCCCGTTCGCAGAGGGCGCGGATGGCGTCCTCGCGGTTTGCGGCGGCGAGAGGGGAGAGAATGTTTTCTGGAATCAAGGTGCTGATGGGGCTGACTGACCTTCCGCGATTCAAGGCGATTTTCATCCACGGTCCGACGAACACCGAGGAGAGAACGGCGCTGACAATGATGGAGACAAATACGGGCGGGGTAATGACGGCGTACTCCATGGCGAGTATTCCAATGACGATTTGCATTTCTCCGCCCGGCGTGTGGGCCGCGGCGATCAGGTGCCAATTGGTTTTCGGTTGGCCTGTCCAGCGGACTCCCACCCAGGCCCCGATGAACCGCCCGGCGATGCCGATGCCGAGCATGAACGCGGTCAGCGGCAGGTCGAGTTCTTTTAGAAAGTCGATTTTGAGCCCGATGGACGCAAAGAACAGCGGCACCAGCAGGGCCTTCACCAGTTGGGAAATGGTTTGTCGCGAGTTCTCTGAGAGGTGTGTGGATTCGCTGACCATGACACCCGCGATGAAAAATCCGAACAGAGCATGGATGCCGATGGCGAGGGTGACCGAGCCGGCGGCCATTCCGAGAATGAAAATCAAGGTGAGCGAGGTGCCGGGTTGGGGGAGCTCAAGGCGGTTGATCCCGCGCAGGGCGCGATCCGTGATGGTTTTGCCGATTGTGAAGCAGAACAGGGTGAATGCGATGGTGGCGGCCAGGATCAGCGGGATTTTCATCAGGCTGGCATGGCCGCTGGTTGCGAAGCCGAGAATGACGGCGAACACGAGCCAGCCGGCGATGTCGTTGATGGTCAAGGCGCACATGGTCAGGAGGCTGGCATCGCTGCGGTAAATACGGAGATCCTGGAGAATGCGGGCGGTGACGGGCAGGGCGCTGATGGTCATGATGGTTGCAATGAACAGGCTGAACAGCATGCGGCTGCTGCCGGATCCGATATAGCTCGCCGGGAGGAAATACACGGGCACAAAGGCGATGACCATCGGAAGGATCAAATCCGAGAGAGAGAGCTTCATGGCATCGCGACGCTGTCGCAGCGCGGCGGTCAGGTTGGTCTCCAGTCCGGCATCCAGTAGAAAAAAGAGAATGCCCAGCCACGCCACCGTTTCGAGCATGTTTTGCTGCATGGCGTCGGGGGGGAAGATGACTGCATGTAGACGGGGCATCAGGCGGCCGAACAAGGTTGGGCCAAGTAGAATGCCAACGAGGATTTCACCCGAGATCGAAGGCTGTCCGAACCGTTGCAACAGCAGACCTGCGATTCGGGAAAAGCCGAGCAACAGGCCCACTTGCACGAGAAAAATCAGAATCATGCTTTCGTCAAGATAGTGCATACGCGCTTTCTTTTTGCTTAGGATGCTAGGTGGGGATGACGTTTCCTTCAAGGTTGTTTATGGAGTGGGGTGAAGGGGAAATGCACTCCGCTGAAATGGACGACGACGAAGGCGGGGGGGGCGAGGGCGGATCTGCCTTCGTGTTCGTCATCGAAGGGATAGTGGAGCCAGATGCTCGCCAGCAAGAGGGAGGAAAAGGCGATAGGGAGGCTCAGCAGGCCATCCGCGTGCAGAACTCATAAGTTGGGGGGGATGGAGATGGATGAGGGAGCGGGCTTGGAGTCGAGGCGGGTGAGGGTTTCGGAGTAGATGGTTTCGAGGACGGCTTGATCGGCGGGATTTTTCAGGCGATCGAGGGCGCGAAGGTAGAGGGCGTGGGCGCGGGCGGGGTCGCGGAGATCGAGGAGGGCGATTTCGATCATGGCGAGGTGGGGGCGAACTTCTTCGGGGAATTGGGCGAGGATTTTTTCGTATTCGGCGAGAGCCTCTTCGGGGAGGCCCTTGACGCGGCGGGACTGGGGGATGCCGTACATGGGCTGGGGTTTTTCGAAGTAGGAGATGGACCAGAACAGATTGCCCCAGGCGGTGACGAGCAGGGTGGCGAGGGGAAAGGCCAGGATAATGGAGGCGATCAGGTATAGGCCGAATCCGAGGAAGCCGCCGAAGGGGCCATAGGCCAGCAAAATGGCGGTGCCCAACAGGAACAACACACCGGCCGGAAGGAGCCGCCACAGCAGGGAAAACAGCAGGGCTTTGAATTCGGCGTTCATGGCTGTTTAAGGATCCTATCAGCGGGAGGCTCGCCAGACAACGTCGAGATCTTTGGCTTCTTTGCCGCCGTCGTCCTTTAGATTTTGGCCGATGCTGTATAGAAGGAAGCCGTCGCCCTCGGTGCGGTAGACGAGTGCTTTTCCGGTGAAGGGGTCGAGGGGGATTTCGGGGAGGAAGGCGGGGTCGATTTCGGCGAGGACGGCGGGGTAGGAGCCGTGGGCGAGTTTGTGGCGGAGGAGGGCGAGGCCGGTACGGGAGACGAGGAGCAGGGCTTGAATGCGGACGGTGCTGAGGATGCCGGAAGCAAAGTTTACCGTGACGAAGCGCGAGACCGTGGCGTACCACGGGAATTCGTCTTCCTGATTCATGCGGGGGGACGGCTGGATTTTCCAGAAGGGGCGGGAGGCGTTGTTGGCAAAGCGGGCATAGGTGCGCAGGAATGAGGCGTGGTCCAGTTGCAGGGAGGGGCGATAGCCCAGCACTCTCTTGGCGAATCTGGATGCCCAGACGCCATATTCGGGTCCGAGGAAGTTGTCTGTGCTTTCATCGGCAAAGCAGTTGTAGATCCATTCGCCATAGAGCAATCGTTCGCCGTCGAGTGCGCGGACAAAGGGAGCCACGGGATTCACGCCGTCGAGAAGGGCGGAGAGGCGGGCGGCGGTTTCATCGTCGGGGGGGGCGATGGCGCACAGTGCGGGAAGGGTTTCCAGGGCCATTCTGTACTTGGCATTGTGGACGAGGGCGCTGATCAGGACGGGTTCGGTGCGGAGGGCGTCGGCCATGCGCAGGGCGGTTTCGAGCGTGGCGTGGGCCTGTTGGGGTTCGCCGCGATGGGCGTGGAGGAGGGCTTTGGCCTTCAGGATG
>CAYNHA010000050.1:0-9648 GCA_964397035.1 uncultured Verrucomicrobiota bacterium | reverse complement strand
CAAATACGGCATAAAACAGCCCGTCCACCCGGCTTTTACCCGCTTGCCCCACCCAAAATCTTCCACACTGTGGAAAACTTTTTTCCACAGTGTGGAAAAACGGGCGCAAAAGCCTACTGGAAAACCTACAGTGAGGGCGGCTGCAACACGGCGTCTTGGGCCCGCTTGTACTCCATGGCCTTCACCAGCACTTCGGCGAGTGAACCACAGCCCAGTTTGCGGCGGATATTGACGCGGTGCACGTCCACCGTGCGCCCGCTCAGGCCGAATTTTTCGGCGATGTCGCGCGTGGTGAGGCCCCCGCCAATGGCATAGAGAATTTCGCTTTCGCGCGCGGTGAGACCCGCAAATCCATCCGCCTCTTTTTCGCCGGATGGCGCGTGATGCCCCGCCAGCAAGGCTTCGGCGGCGGGGCTCAGGTAGGTTTTGCCCGAACGGACGGTGCGCAAAGCCGCAACCAGCGTCTCCTCGGCCTGATCCTTCATGACATAGCCCTGAGCTCCCGCACGCAGCGCCTTTTCGGCATACAGGCTTTCGTCGTGCATCGAGAGAACCAGAATCTGGCCCAAAAATCCTTTGGTGCGCGCTTCGCGGATCCAATCCAGTCCGCTACGATCCCGGAGCGACAAATCCAGCACCACGCAAGCCGGCGAAAGCGCGGTCACGGCCGCCAGGCCATCCTCATAGGTGCCCGCTTCGCCACACACCACAAAATCTTTTTCACGCGCCAGCAAGGCGGCAAGCCCCTGACGCACAATGGCGTGGTCGTCCACCAGCAAAAGAGATGTTTTTTCAGCGGTGGCCATGGGTCGGTTGTTTCTAATCCCGTTCGGGGCGGGCCTCGCGGCGCATCAATTCCAGCACCGCATCCTTCGGCTTCTTGCCGTGATGAATGATGGCATCGACCTGTTCGATCACAGGAGCGGGTACGCCCGCCTGCCGGGCCAGCGCCAGCGCGAGGTTGCACGTGCAGACGCCCTCGGCCACCTGCTCCATGCCGGAGAGAATTTGCTCCACGCTTTCGCCGCGCCCCAGCCGCTCGCCCACGGTCCGGTTCCGGCTTTGCGGGCTCATGCAGGTCACCATCAGGTCGCCCACGCCGCTCAGCCCGTAGAATGTCTGGGGATTCGCCCCCAGCGCCACTCCCAGGCGGGTGATCTCCGCCAGTCCGCGCGTGATGAGCGCCGCCTTGGCGTTGTTTCCGTAGCCGAGGCCATCGCACACCCCGGCGGCCAGCGCGATCACGTTCTTGAGCGCGCCGCCCAGCTCCACGCCCTTGACATCGTCGCTGGTATACGCCCGAAACGTGTCGCCCGCGAAGATTTCCTGGAAATGCCGTGCCAGCGCCTTATCGGCGCAGGCAATCGTGACGGCGGTGGGAACGCCGCGGGCCGTTTCCGGGGCAATGCTGGGGCCCGAAAGCGCCGCCGGAGCCGCCACACCCCAGACTTCGGCAAGGAGCGTGGTCATGCGCACGCGCGTCGATTCGTCAAATCCCTTGGTGGCGCTGAGCACGGGGGGGGAACCGGCGGCCCGGTAGGCCCCCGCGAACCGATCCAGCGTCGCCCGCATGTATTTCGAAGGCACCACCACCACCACGGCCTCCGCGCCGGAAAGCGTTTCCGCCGCGTCCGCCGTCCACTCGATTTTTCCCGGCAGCTCGACCCCGGGCAGGAATTTCCGGTTCAGGCGGGTTCGCCGGATTTCATCGATATAGTCTGCCGATGGCCCCCATACGCGGGGCACATGCGGATTGCGCGCCAACGTCAACGCCAGCGCCGTTCCCCAGCCACCATCGCCCAATACCGCGATTTTCATGTTTCGCCAACGGGTTGGTCCACCACGATCACATCCGTGGGCGCCGGAACGCCGTTGCCCTTCATGTAGGGAGTGGTCAGATAGACGTGCTTGATCCACGAATTGAAAAACTCGTTGCGGTTGGCCCGCCAGTTGTTCTGGGGGTTTTTCTCGTCGAGGTTCTCCAGCGGTCCCACATCGGGGCGACCTTTCAGACGGTCGCGGCGGGCCTCCGTCAGCAGACGGGTGGAATTGTATTCCTGGTGCCCCAGGTGCATCAGCACCTGGTGGTCGGGCGTTTCAAAGATGGTGTAGCCCCCTTTTTCCGCGTGCGCCAGCAGGCGGACCTTCCCCTCCTTTTCAGCGGCCTCCAGCAGTGCATCCTCGATGCCGGAATGCCGGCTCTGCGGACACCAAAAGACATCGTCGAGCCCGCCCATGATCGGATGATCGGGCACCAGGTTGCGCGTGGGATAGACCCCGAACACCTTCTGCGGATAGATCGTCTTTTCGATGCCGATGTACTTGGCCAGCGCAAGGCCGCCCCAGCAGATGCCGAGGATGCAGGTCCCGGACGCCTTGGCCACATCGATGATGCCGCACAGCTCCCTCCAGTACGTGATTTGGTCCCACGGAAGCTCCTCCACCGGCGCACCCGTCACGATGAGCCCGTCGAGCGAAGACACCGACTGCGCCCAATCGAACGGCACGTAATGCTTGTCCAGATGCGCGTGGTCCGAGCTCTTGTAGTCATGCGCCTGCAGGCGGATCCAAACCGGGACAATCTGCAAGATGCTGCGGCCCATGGGCGCCAGCAAATTGAATTCATAGTCTTCCGCGTGCGGCATGATGTTCAGGATGCCGATGCGCAGCGGCCGGATGTCCTGGTGTTCCGCCGCCTCTTCGCTCAGCCACGCCACGTGGTGCTGATCGAACAGGGGCTTCAACCGATGGTTGGGAGATAGTCGAATGGTCACAGCATTGTCCTCACAAGCCCCTCATCCTGCCACCAGCCCCCCGCGGCTGTCCATCCTAGAAGTACAGGTCCCGTTCGCCGGCCACGGTGCGTTGATAGTTCTCCCAGAAGGCAGGCCAGATCTTCGGCTGGGTGCGGCGCACTTCGTCGAGTTCCTTCTGCAAAAGCGCCTCGCCCACGGCCTGCGTCTCGGCGGTGGCAAAATCGTCGAGCCATTCCTTGAACGTGATCACGGCGTTGAGCTTGCAGAACTTGCCTTCGGCACCGCTGCGCAAGAGGTCCATGATGCACTTGCCCGTGCGTCCGCAGCGGTAGCCCGCCGTGCAGAAGCTGGTGATGCAGCCCATGCCCGCCCACTCGCGGACCACTTCGTCCAGGCCGCGCGGGTCGCCCAGCATGAACTGCTGGCGATCCCCCTGCTGTTTTTCCTGCCCGTCGGCATAGGCACCCACGCCGACGTTCGAGGCGGCGTCCATCTGCGTCACCCCCAGCGGCAACAGGCGACGGCGCATCGCCGGGGTTTCGCGCGCCGTGATGATCAGGCCCGCATAGGGCACCGCCAGCCGCGCCAGGACCACAATGCGCTCAAAGTCGGCATCGCTCACCCGCCATTCGGGATTCTCCACGAAAGGCGTGTTGACGGCCGGTTCGAGACGCGGGAAGGAAAGCGTGTGCGGGCCGATGCCGCAGAACCGCTCCATTTCGAGGGCGTGCGCCTGCTGCCCCAGCAGCTCGAAGCGCCAGTCGGACAATCCGTAAAGGACACCTATGCCGTTGTCGTCGATTCCCGCCTCCTGCGCGCGGTGCATGGCATACAGCCGCCAGCGGAAGTTTCCCTTGAGGGTCTGCGCCGGATGCATCTGGGCATAGGCGCGGCGGTCGTAGGTTTCCTGGAACACCTGAAAGGTTCCCAGGCCGCATTCGTGCAGCCGTTTCAATTCGCTGACCCGCATGGGTGCGGCATTGACGTTCACGCGGCGGATCTGGCCGATGCCCTTGCGCGTCTGCACCTTCACTCCATAGACCGCGCGGATGCTTTCGGCGATATAGTCCACACCCGACTCCGGATGCTCGCCATAGACCACCACCAGCCGCTTGTGCCCCAGTTTGCCGGCGAGCGCCTCGGTCTCGGACCGCACCTCGTCCATCGTCAGCACGCGGCGGGTCACGGCCTCGTTTTCGCCCCGCAACCCGCAATAGACGCAGTTGTTGACGCATTTGCTGCTCAGATAGAGCGGCGCGAACGTCACGATGCGGTTGTCATAGACCTTGCGCTTGACCGCTCCCGCCGCAGCACGCATCTCTTCCCAAAGACCGGGATCGCGCACGCGCATCAGGACGGCCAGTTCCTCCTGCGAAAGCGTCTGCACGGCCAGGGACTTCGCAAGGATCGCGCGCACCGACTCCGCCTCCGGTTCGCCGGTGGCTTCCAGCAGACGCAGGATCTCCGCATCGTTCACATAATCCGATCCGTCCGGCCGCAGGTATTTGTCGATTTCCGCCTGCACAATGCGTTCCCGAACCCAGTTTTGGTTGTTCACAGCTGTTCTCATCCGTTGCCTGTCCTTCCGAATCCACACGCGGGATCTGGCCCCTGGAGGCCAGCCCACCTGCGAGGTGAAACGATTTATTTCGCGGTTTCCACCCATACACCACATTCGCCCTCTTCACAACTGCGCTCTTTCCCTCCGCCCGCGCTCTTTCTTTCCTTGCGCAAGTCCCACCGGACGCCTATCTTTTTCGGCCATACACACCAAAGGAGTCCCGTCCATGAGCCATTCCGCCGACCATTCCCCCGACAGCCGCATGCGCACCGTCGCCATGATCCTTCTTCCCCTTCTTGGCATCGCCCTCGTAGGCGCGGCCATCTATGTCAAGAGTTCCGGCAAGGGAAAGGCCAACGTCACCGTCGTCTATACGGAAGAACAGGCCGGCGCCCCCGCCATCAACACAGGCGACATTGTCGATGCCACCGTTCCCGGTGCAGTCGTGGCCCCCCGCCTCGGTTATCGCTACAAGGTCTTTGTCGACGACGAAAGCGACTACCGCTCCTCGGGCATCGCCAAGATCGGCGGCCTGGTCACCTTCATCCCCGCCGCCCGCCGCGGCCAAACCGCCGTCGTCGACATCACCCGCGTGCGCGACCGCGTGGCCGACGCCGTCCTGGTGAAGGTGCTCTCCCAGGTGGATCTCCCCCCGAAAGCCGCCCGCCAGCCCTTCACCCCCGCCCCCGGCGACTCCGCCGGCCACGTGGTCGTCGGCGCCGAAATGGATGTCGTCATCTCCGAAGCCTCCTCCAAGAATCCCGACACCGAAGGCATCGCCAAGGTGAACGGCCTCATCGTTTGCGTCAATGGAATCCCCACCATCGGCCAGCGCGTCAATGTCCGCATCACCGAACGCCGCGAACGCATCGCCTTCGCCGAACCCACCGGCAAGCCCGCCGGCACGGATCCACTGCCTGTTCAGACCGCCTCTTCATCCGGTGCTCCCCGCTCTTCTTTCACCCCCCATCCCGGCGACCCCGTTGTCCTCGGCGCGGAAATGGATGTGGTCATTTCAGAAGCCTCTTCCAAGAATCCGACCGTCGATGGCATCGCCCGCGTTGGCGGCCTCGTCGTCGTGGTCAACGGCGTCCCCACCCTGGGCGAGCGCGTCAACGTCCGCATCACCGGCCGCCTGGAGCGCATGGCTTTCGCCGAACCCACCGGCAAGCCTGCCGGCACCGAACCGCTACCTGTTCAGGCCGCCCCGTCTCGCCCCCCTCGCGAACCCCGCCCCGCCTTCACCCCCAAGGCAAATGATTCCGCCGCCCATGTCGTGCCCGGCGCCGTCATCGCAACGGCCATCACGGAAACCTCCTCCAAGAATCCCACCACCGAAGGCGTCGCCCGCGTCAATGGACTCGTTGTTTTCGTGAAGGGCGCCACCACCATCGGTCAAACCGTGAACGTCCGCATCACCGAACGCCGCGAACGCCTCGCCATCGGCGAGGTCACCACCGATGCCCCCACCCCGGTGCCGACGCCACCTGCCGCGCCTGCCGAACCCGCTGCCCCTGCCGCCACCCCGGCGCCTTGATTCCAAGCGATACATCCTCCGCCCTTTCCCCGGGAGAATTCCATGGCTCAAACCCTCACCAATGAACGCAATCTCCTCGGCCGCCAGGAAGCCATCGAACAGGAACTCCGCCTCCTCAAGCGCATGCGCCTGGTCGAATGGAGCGCGGCCGCCGCGTTCGTCCTTGCCGGACTCGTCTGGAAGTTTGGCCTGGATAAAGGCTCCTTTGTTCTCTTCATCGGCGGGGCACTCCTCTTTCTGGCCCTCGGCCACGAAGCCCGCCGCAAGGAAAGCATGCAGGAACAGATCGATACCGAAAGCATGCGCGGCGCCAAGGAGGAAGTGGCCCGCCTGCTCGATGAAAAACTCGCCAACGACCACTACGTCCTCAACGACCTGCGCCTCAAGGTCGGCCGCGAAAAATGCTGGATCGATCATCTCGTCGTCGCCCCCTCCGGCATGTTCGTCCTCAACACCCTGAACTGGGACGGCAAGATTGTCGGCGACACCGGAAAACAGGCCCACACCTGGAAAATCCGTTCCCCCGAAGGCGTCGTCCGGCCCGCCCGCAACCCCCTTGGCCGCGCCCTTCGCGAGCGCCGCATCCTTTGCAACTGGCTCAAGGGCACCAGCCTCATTTGGGAACGTGTCTTCCCCCTCGTCATCCTCGCCAACAAAGCCGCCGACATTCAGGTCACCAACGCCGAACGCCGCGTCCTCACCCCCGAACAGGCCGTCACCTTCATCAACGATTTCTGCTTCGAAAAACCCGTTCTGTCCAACGCCGAAGTCGAAAAACTCGCCCGCGGCCTGAACGAACAGCAAGACAAGACCTGACCGCCCGCCATCGGAAAGCCGTCCCGTGGCCAGAATCCTCCGCACCGAAACCAGCCTCCAGCAGCGGCAGCTCGCCATCGGGCGCGAGCTGGGCCTCAAGAAAATCACCCGCCTCCTGGCCTGGGGCTTCGCGCTCGCCATCCTCCTCTGGGGCGGCCTCTCCGCGTGGCGCACCCACACGCCCGGCGGCCTCGTCGCCGCCGCCTTCGTCCTCGTCCTTGCCATCGGCTACGAAGTCCGCCTCCGCGAAATCGCCGTCGAAAGCCGCAACATCGAAGGCGGCCGTCGCGGCGAACAGAAAATGGCCGACCTCCTCGCCGAGCGCCTCGCCGACGACCACCTCATCCTCAACGATCTCGAATTGCGCGTCGCCCACGAGCGCTCCCAAATCGACCACCTCGTCATCGCCCCTTCCGGCATCTATGTCATCGAATCCAAGTTCTGGGCCGGCACCCTCTCAGGCGACGTCCGCGACGCCCAATGGACCCAGCGCAAGACCAACGGCTCCACCCGCTCCGTCAAAAGTCCCGTTCTCCAGTGCGAACGCCAGCGCCGCATGTTCATCACCCTTCTTTCCTCCAAGGTCCCCGAGGACCGCATCCACGCCCTCGCTGTCTTCACCCACCCCGCCGCCGAACTCCGCATCACCAACGGCAAGGACCGCGTCTTCCGCATCAACGAAGCCATCCGCTACATCAACGACCGCTGCTTCGATCCCCCCGTCCTGACCCCCGCCGAAGCCCTGGAACTGGCCGAACGCATCAACCACCACCAAACCTAACCTCCCCCACTCTTCCAGTATTCCATCATTCCACTCTTCCCACCCCCTCCCCCTCCCTCATGAAATTCCTCTGCGACTTCCATCTCCACTCCTGCCTCTCGCCCTGCGGATCGCTCGACAGCTCCCCCGCCTCCATCGCCCGCTCCGCCAAGGCCGCCGGCCTCGACGCCATCGCCCTCACCGACCACAACAGCGCCCTCAACACCCCCGCCTTCGCCGCCTGCTGCCGCCGCGAAAACCTCCACGCCCTCTACGGCATGGAAATCTGCACCACCGAGGAAATCCATTGCCTGGCCCTCTTTGAAACCCCCGAGGCCGCCCTCGGCTTCGGCACCCACCTCTACGACCACCTCCCCGACTTCCGCAACATCCCCGCTAAACTCGGCGATCAGCCCGTCGTCGATGAAAACGACGTCATCCTCGAACTCGTCGAGCGCTACCTCGGCAACTCCACCGACATCCCCTTCAGCCACCTCCCCGGCCTCGTCGCCGCCCACGGCGGCCTCTTCATCCCCGCCCACATCGACCGCGCCTCCAGCGGCGTCATCGCCCAGCTCGGCTGTCTCCCGCCCGAAAGCGGCTCCATCCTCGAAGTCACCCGCCACCACCTCCCTGACATGCAGGCCACCTACGGCGCCACCCACACCCTCGTCACCTTCTCCGACGCCCACCACCCCGCCGACATCGGCCGCGCCGCCACCCTCATCGAAGCCGAAACCTTTTCCCTTCACGCCCTCCGCGAAGCTCTTCTGTCTCGACACGCCACCCCTTTTGTGCGGTCATAGCCCCCATGCGCTTTGCGGCCGCTCATCCCGCGCCCCGGATTTTTCCACACTGTGGAAAAAAGTTTTCCACACTGTGGAAAACTTTTCCGGCCCTCCTGGTCCTCCTCGCGTTTTCCTCAATCCGGACCGCCGCCAACCCGGCCGATTTCGACCGCGCGCGCCAACTCGCCGAGGCCACCGCGCGCACCAGCCCAGCCCACGCCTTCGAACTGTGGGGACTGCCCACGCTTTTCAGCTCAGGCCGCGGCACGCTCACCACATGGCAGCAGCAGGAAATCACCCCGCCCTGGCCCGCCTGCTGGGTGTTTTTCATCGATGACGACCCCGCCGCCAACTGGTCGCATCCCTGCCGCTACGTCTTCATCGCGCCCGATCTCTCCTCCACCCGCGTCGTCAACGCCCTCCGCCCGCTCACCGTCGAAGGCCCCGACGCCGCCCCCGGTCCCTATGGCATGGAACGGCTGGTTTCTTTCGAGCCACCCGCTCCCCGCTTCAAGCCTTCCTTCAAGGGCTCCGGCTCCACCAACCCCGTTTTGTATGGCGAAGCCAACGCCCACCAGTACGCCCTCCTCCTCTCCGGCGGCAACACCACCAACAACAATGCCGACCGCTACTGGCGCGATACAGCCTTCCTCTATGCCACCCTCGTCCAGAAATACGGCTATTCCAAGTCCAACGTCATCGTGCTCGTCGCCGATGGCACCAATCCCGCCATCGACCACATCAACTACAATTACACTCCGCCAGACAGCTTTTGGGCCTCCACCCCCCTCGACTTCGATGGCGACGGCGAATGCGACATCACCGGCGACGCCACCGCCACCACCGTCAGCAACACCTTCCTCGATTTGCAAACCCGCCTGACACCCGAAGATCAGCTCCTGGTCTTTGTGACCGACCACGGCGGCCCCACTCCCGGCGCCGGCGAGTGGGATGTCGAGCTGAGCCTCTGGAACGGGCAAGTCCTTCGCGACCGCGATCTCCAGGCCCTCACCGAGCCCATCCCCTGCCCCATTTATTTCGTGCTGGAGCAATGCTACGGCGGCGGCTTCGCCGACAATCTCGGTCAGCCCAACCGCGCCATCGCCACCGTTGCCGCCCACGACGGCCTCTCCTATGCTACCGCCTATCCCTACTATTTCGACCAGTGGTCCTACTACTGGACCGCCGCCGTGCGCGGCTTCTTCCCCAGCAACAACGTCCCGTGGATCGACGGCCAGCCCTGCAACGCCGACTACAACGGCGACGGCTATGTCTCCTTCCGCGAAGCCTCCTTTTTCGCCACGGCCAACAAGGCCCCGAATGAACATCCCACGTATAGCGAAAACCCCGATTTCCTCGGTAGCTATTCCTTCCCCGCCCCCGTTCCGCCCGGCACCCCGCCTTCCAATGTCCTCGAACGCCTGGCCATC
>CAYNHA010000049.1:0-11625 GCA_964397035.1 uncultured Verrucomicrobiota bacterium | reverse complement strand
GCTTCCAGGATTGCGGATCACGCCCACCACCTATCCCGATAAAACCGGCCAGCCCCTCCGCGGCCTCCATTTCGCCGTCACCAATCCACGCGCCTATCGTCCGGCCGCCGCCGCCTTCTCCCTGATCACGGCGCTGGAACGGCATCTCGGCGACCGCCTGTGGAATTTTCCCGGCAGCCGCCCCGGCTTCTACACCCAGCTCTGGGGCACGCGAACCCCCGTCCCCCCTTGGCCGGCGTTCATCCCGCCCGCCCTCTACCCCCCTCCGCCGTAGACACCGTCCCGCCCAACACGCCCCCCCTCCCCGACTGTCACTTATAATTATAAGTGATAGTCCCGGTTTTCCACACAATGGAAAACTTTTTTGCGATTGGGCTTCGGGCCACGTTTGGTCCTCGTTCCGAAGCGGAACTTGCCTTCGGCAATCCGTGCGCGGGACGCGCGCTTTCCACACAATGGAAAGAATGTTTCCACACTGTGGAAAACTTTTTGGCCGCCCAGCAGGCGGAAAAACTACAGGGCCGCCGGGTATTCCCCGAGGGCCACCAGGGCGCGGATCGACTCCTGCACCGTTTCCTTATCCTCCCGGTACGTCACGCCAAACCAGCGCGAGGCCGTATCCAGCACCTTGACGGTGCCGCGCCCGGAACGGATCAGGCCATCCACCACCGAGGGGATGGTGAACTCGGCCTTCGGCGAGGAGCCGCCTGCCCCGCGTACGAATTCCTCGAAAGCGGTGTTGAGTTCGCCAAAGACCGACGGCATGAAGCCCCAGCAGTTCATCGACACGGGCTCTTCCCCCGTCAGACGGGCCGCCGCGACGCCCTCGGGCTCGTCCCAGAGCGAACCATCCGCGTGGCGCGTGATTTTCGTGTGTTCGCGGATTCCCGTCAGCAACCGGTCTTCGCCGCAAAGGCAGACGCCGCGGCTGACGCTGCCGTGTTCCGAAAGGGTCTGCCCGAGGCGGAAAGCCACCATGCAGTGGCCGGAGGCATGCCGCTCCGAGGTCAGGTGCGAGGCCAGCGCGCGGAAGGAGGCCGCGCCATAGAAATCATCGGCATTGATCGCCGCAAACGGCCCCGTGATCTCGCGCCGTCCGGCCCGGATGGCATGGGCCGTTCCCCACGGCTTGGTGCGCTCCGCCGGAATCGCGAATCCTTCCGGAACATCGGCCAACTCCTGGAACGCATAGCCGCACGGAATGCGAGACTCCCACTTCGCGCCGATCAGGTCGCGGAAAGGCTGCTCGATGTCGCGGCGGATCACAAACACCACGCGGCCAAAGCCGGCGCGCAGGGCATCGAAAATGGAGTAGTCCAGCACCGTTTCGCCCGACGGCCCCACTGGGTCCATCTGCTTGAGGCCCCCATAACGACTGCCCATCCCTGCGGCCAGAATCAATACTGTTGGCTTATTCATGCGGTTCACTCTACCCAAATGCCCCTTCGCAGGAAAATCTTTTCCTGCACAATGTTCGAAGCTATCATGGAATAAAGTGAAACCATCGAAAGAAAGCTACATGACATCCACAACTCGATCCCTCGCCGTTTTCTGCCTCCTGATGGCTGGCGTCGCCGCCTCGGCCTCCGCCCAGAGTTTAACAGCCTCCCAAGTCGCAAAGCAGCTTCAGAAAGACTTCGGCCTGCAAACAACATATTCCGTCGACATGGTGGTCCAGACCGGCGAAACAAATGTAATTTCTCGCATGATCTGCAAGGACGACAAGTGCCGCACCGAAATGAACAATTTCATGTTCAACAAGAAACTGGTCACTCTGCAAATCAGCGAGGACAACAAAATCCTTTTCTACCACGTGTTTCCAGACCAGAAAAAATATACCGTTGAAGAAATGTCAAAAGCCTTGCAAGTCGCTACCATGCCCCGAATCGAGGAACTCGGCACCGAAACCTACGAAGGCGTCGTTTGCATCAAGCGACGAATCACCGATGTCCGAGAAAACTACCGTAATGAAACAACCACCCTGTTTTCGCCCGAACAAAAGAACATGCCCGTCAAATCGACCACGGTCGTCACTCACTCTTCCCCGCCCAGCTCACTCGCTCATGAGGTTCAGAACGTCATGGTGTACCAGAACTATGACTTCTCCACTCCCGACGACAGCCTATTCACCATCCCCGCCGATTACGTCAAAGCTTCCAGCATGCAGGAATGCATGCCCGCCAGCTTTCAGAAACCGGCGGCCCCGGCGCCCTAGTACGCCCTCGTCTTTCAGGCCATCCGGTGACGGATGGCCTGTTTTTTGCCCGGCCTGCGCCTAGTAGATTTCGGGAACGAATTTCTGGTTTGTAATGGGCGGCCTCACATAGCCCTTGCGCTTTTGGCGAGGGGGCAGTTCGATAGGCGGCGGCGTCAGGTCCTCGTACGGGATCAGGCTCAGCAGGTGGTGAATGCAATTCAGGCGCGCCTTCTTTTTGCTGTCCGCATTGACCACGTACCACGGGGCCTGTGGAATATCGCACACCTGGAACATGGCATCCTTGGCCTTGGAATAATCCACCCAGCGGGCGCGCGATTCCAGATCCATCGGGCTCAGCTTCCACCGTTTGGACGGGTCCTCGATCCGCGCCTTGAACCGCTTCTCCTGTTCCTCGTCGGAGACCGAGAACCAGTATTTGATCAGAATGATTCCCGAACGGACCAGCATGCGTTCGAATTCCGGGCAGGCCCGCAGGAAATCCTGGTATTGCTCTTCCGTGCAGAACCCCATGACACGTTCAACTCCGGCCCGGTTGTACCAACTGCGATCGAAGAGCACCATCTCGCCGGCGGCGGGCAACTGGGCCGCATAGCGCTGGAAATACCATTGCGTTTTCTCCTTGTCCGTCGCCGTTCCCAACGCCACCACCCGGCAGATGCGGGGATTCAGCGGCTCCGTGATCCGCTTGATCACTCCCCCCTTGCCTGCCGCATCGCGTCCTTCGAAAATCACGATCACCCGAAGCCCCTTGGCCTTGATCCACTCTTGCAGCTTCACCAGCTCAAGCTGCAACCGGGCCAGCTCCTTCTCGTATTTTTTCTTTTTGAGCTTCTTGGGTTCTGCTTCCTCCAATTTAGTCAAGGTTGCCTTCTTCTCCGGCGCGTTTTTCTTGCTCACAGGAACTCCTTCCGTTTGAAATCGACTAACAGGCCTGACCGCCCATGATGATACGGCTCGTGCCCGGCAAGGGAAAGCGAAAATCCGTCTCGGCAATCAGCGCCAAGCTTCTCCACTCAAAAAGGATCATGTTTTATAAAAATATACCCCTTCCAACTCCACCCCCATTTGGCCCAAAAGGGATCCTATTTTATAAAACTATATCCCTTTTCACGGAAGGATTTGGAAGTCCCATCCAATCGCAACCTTTTCTACTCCACCACAATCCGTACGCAGTCGCTGGGGCCCCGCACACTGCTGCACACAATCTGGTGCGCACCCCGTTCCAGGGGCCAGAACAGCGACTCGCCGGAACGGGATTTCCCCACGGGCCGGTCGTCCACAAACCAATGCAACGTTTCATCGGCGCGGTCGCTGCCGGCTTCCAGGGCCAACCGTTGCGCGTTCACGTCCAGTTCGGGCATCCAACGATAGATGCTTCCGCGGGTGGGAGTGCGGATGCGAACCGCCTCGGCGGGAGTTGGATCGGATTCCGTTTTCTCCCGCAAATTCAGATACGAGGCCACCGCCAGCGGGAACGCGGCTTCCACACCGCCCCGATGCAGGGAACAGGTTTCGAAGCGCGAGACGCCAGGAATGCACCCATCCTCTATCCGATGCGTACAATTCGCCCCCGGCGTGCGCCCGCTCACCGCGCACACGGTTCGATGCTGCACCCCGGCAGGCCGCGCAAACCAAGGTCCCTGGTTGTCCGGATACATTCGCCGGAACAAATCCCACGCAATCGGGGTGGCCGTCTTTCGTCCCACCAAGGCATCGGCCGACGCCCCGTTCGGATTCCCCACCCATACGCCAATCACGTAATCCGGATTCCAAGCGACGGTCCAGGCGTCGCGCAATCCGGCGGAGGTTCCCGTCTTCCAGGCCATGGGCGGCAGGCGCACATCGGCGGCGTGACCGGTGGTGTCCATGGCGCGCTCCTCCCCGCATAGCATGTCGCTCACCATCCAGCAGGCTTCGGGCGAGAATACCGGCTTCGTCGCCGGCAAGGCCGCCGATTCCACAAAACGCACCGGAGCCCACCCCCCGCCACGCGCCACGCAGGCATAGGCATTGGCTAGGTCCACCAGACGCACCTCCGCGTTCCCCAGCACAAGCCCCAGGCCATAGTGTTCGGCCGGCTTGGAAAGGGTACGCAACCCAAGATCCCGCAGCGTGGTGTAAAACCGCTCCTGCCCGACGCGCCGCTCCACATCGATGGCGGGCAAATTCAGCGACAACACCAGAGCATCGCGCACGCTGACCCATCCGCGAAAATCCAGGGAGAAATTGCGGGGATCGAAATCGCGGAAGCGCGTAGGCACATCCATCAGCATGGTGGCGGGGGTGACGAGGCCGCGGTCGATGGCCATGGCATAGGCAAATGGCTTGAGCGTGGACCCTGCCGCCCGCGCCGCCACGGCGCCATTGACCTGTCCAGCGAGGCCGTTCACAAAATTTGGAGAACCTACCATCGCGCGCACGGCGCCCGTCTTCACCTCCAGCACGACAATCGCCCCGCCATCGGCAGCGCTGTTTTGCAATCGCCGGCGCAAAACGCCTTCCGCCATTTGCTGCATCTCCCAGTCCAGCGTCGTGCGCACCGTCGAATCGGCTGCGGCACGGGAGGGAACTCCGACCCAATCGCAAAAGTGCGGCGCGCGAAACGGATATTTTCCGGGACGGGCATCCAACGGTTGAGCCCAGGCTTCTGCCCGTTCCTGCGCCGAAATGAAACCGCAGGCTTCCATGCGTTCCAGCACATAGCCTTGCCGCCGCTTGGCGCGCTACGGATGCCGGTCCGGACGTCCGCGCGAGGGCGATTGGGGAACACCCGCCAGCATGGCGGCCTCCGCCAGGCTGAGCTGCGCCGCGCCCTTGCCGAAATAGCGGCGGGCGGCGGCCTCGATCCCCACGATATTCCCGCCAAAAGGAGCCCGATTCAAATAGCACGCCAGAATCTCGCGCTTGCCGTGACGCCGCTCCAGTTGCAGAGCCCGAAAGGCTTCGATGGCCTTGGTGGTCAAGGTGCGTTCACGGGGTTCCATCATTCGGATGACTTGCGTCGACAGGGTTGAAGCACCCGAAATGCGGCGCCCCAGAAGGAGGTTCTGCCCCGCCGCGCGAACCAGGGCCACCACATCCACGCCGGGATGCGTCCAGAAACGGCGATCCTCGGCCGCGACCATGGCCTTCGCAATCCAATGCTCCGGCAACGGTTCATATCCGGGACGGCAGTCCATCCCGCCCACCCCCAGCTTCACGCGAAGAGGTTCGCCATTCCGGTCGGCCAGCACCACCGACGCGGGCAGGCGAGACAACGTTTCCTCCGGGAACGGAATCCAACAGACCGCCGCCACCAGGCCCGCCGAGAGGACGGCCCCCGAAAGGGCCGTCCATTTCATCCAGGCTGGAATCCGATTCATCACGGAATGACGCTCACCTGGCCGCCATCGGACACGCCGCGGATTTCCGGCTCATACATCCCGGACACCACCACCGGCGGCAAAACGTACTGGCCTTGCGTCACGGCCCGCACTGCATAGTGGAATTGGCTTTCGCCCCGGATAGGCGCAGTGAAAATCAGCATCCGGTCGTCGCGCGCCTCGCGATTCCGGTCGGCCTCCTCTTTTTGGCGCAGCCAAGGCAATTGCTGCGAAGTGGCCAAATTGGGATTTTCAATTTCCCACCCGGCCGGCAGCAAATCCTCGATCACCAGCTGATCCAACAGGCGGCCGTGCGTGTCCAGCGTCAAGCGAACCACAAACAGCTCGCCTTGGGACAGCCGGGCGGGATTGATTTCCTTTCCAGCCATGTCCAGAAAATCGCGGCGGATGGAAACGCCTTGGTCCGAGGCCGATTCCGGCACCGTGGAAACGCCTTCGGTCCGCGTCACCAGGTACAACTTTCCGGGGCCATCGTTCTTCACGGTGACATCACCGGCTTCACCCGGTTCCAGCGACCAGGCCACGTCGTTGGTTCCGGTGAAGGAACGGACGGCGCCCCCGGGAAGCGTCAAGGTTCCGGCAAAGGGGGTTTCCTCCGCAGGCAACTGCCGCGCCAGCTTGCCCAGGGCCAGCAAGGCCATTGCATCGTCCTGCGTGTTGCCCCAATGTCCATCCTGCTGGCGATCCCGCAGATATTGGGCCAACCGGACCACGGCCTCGTTTTCGGGATCGATGTCGAGCCAGGCGGAAAGCAGGAGGGCCGCATCGCGAACATCGCTGTCCAGCAACCGTCCCGGCACGCGTGCCCGGGTGACGGGCAGCACCATCGACTCCATCAACGGAACCGCCTGGCGAGGCTCGCCCGCCAGCAAAAGGGCCGCTGCCGCATTGGCGCGCGCCGCAAAGTTCAGCTTGCCGGATTGTTCGCGCAGGCGGGCATTCCATCCCGCATCGGGGCGTCCGGCCAGTGCCAGCACATGGCATAGATAGGCCCGTTCCTGCATCTCCAAAATCCACTCGTCCGGAGTCGCCTGCGCCGGGACCGCCCGGTCAAGGCGATGGCGAATCCAGTCCAGGGCCTCGTTCAGCGGATCGACCGGCACATCGAAGCCAGCCGCTTTCGCTTCGACCAGGAAATGCACGGCGTAGATGGAAGCATCCTTTTCCGTGCCGCGCGAGAACGGCCACATGGAGAACCCTCCATCCTCCTGCTGCATCGAAAGCACGCGGGAAATGGCGGAGGGAACCCAGGCCGAAACATCCCCCAAGGCTTGGCTGGCAGGAAGCATTCGCGTCGCCCACTCCCCGGCATATAGCAACGGGAAAGCCCCCGACACCGTTTGTTCCAGGCACCCGTAGGGATAATGAACCACATAATCCAGTGCGCGCCCCATTTGCAGCGAAGGCAGCGCCGACAGCATTCCCGACATGGAGGCCGAAACCGGCAGCCACTCTTTCGGTACTCCGATCGTGAGGCTCTCCCCCGCCGCCAACACGCGGCTCAGGGCGCTCACGCGGCTGCCAGCCGCCGGACGCACCGCCAATTCAATCGTGTCGCGGAACCGTTCTTCCCCGCCCTCGGCCTCGATGGTGCACAGGGCTTTCCCGGGACCCGGCCCCGCCACCAGCGGCAAGGCCGCCTGTGCGGAACCACCCGCTGGAATCTGAATCACCTGTTCGGCCGTTTCGGCCTGGAGCGGCCCTCCACACAACACGCGCAATTTCACCGCCATCGCGATTCCGCTTTCGTTGTGCAGCGCCACCGACGCCTCGCAGGAATCGCCAATGGCCAAAAATCTCGGCAAGGCCGGCTGCACAATCAGGTCGCGCTTCACTTTCACCGGGGTGGAGGTCGAGCCCGTCTGGGCCGCCGTATAGGCCACCGCCATCAGTCGCAACTCTCCGCTGAATTCCGGTATCTCCATCTGGATGTGCGCCTGGCCATTTGTGTCCAGTTCCAAGGCCGCCTGCCACAAGGCCACCGGCTTGAAGCGATTGGCCTTGATCGGATTCAAGCGCCGCCGCAACCCGTCTTCACCATCGCCTCCGGGCGCAGGAGCCGCCTCCATCTGATCTTCCGTCACCGGCATCAAATCCCCATACAGATCGTATGCGTCGACGCCCAAATACCGCTGCGCCTTGAACACGGTTGCCGGATCGGGCGTTTCAAATGCCGTCAGCAGGCAAATCGCCTCATCCACGGCCATCACGGTGACCCGTCCCGCAGATGGATTTCCATTTTCATCGCGAACGCTCACCGTTCCGGACAAGGCGGTCTTGGGGCGCACCACGGTCGGAACCTCCAGTTTCACCTGCAACTCGTGACCCGGGCGATCCACCATCAACGGAATGGCCCCGATGGCACGGTGAGCGCTCCATACGGCCTCGGCCGTGGCTGGACGAATCATCGTCAGCGTGCAATAGGCATTCGGCGCATAGGAAGCCTCCACTGGCACCTCCAGTTCGGCCGTATTCTTTTCCAGCTTCACCACGCGGGTCTCCCGCACACGGTCGGTTTCCACGGTCAGAAGCGCGGGACCGGCAAAAGGCGCCCGCACCTGCAAGAGAGCCGTTTCTCCCGGGCAAAAGCGGGCTTTGTTCCACTTCAGCTCCACGCGTCCCGGCTTCTCACGGCTCCACGCCAGCCACTCGGCATCCGCCGAACCCGCGCTGAAGGACAGGCTCGACGAGGCACCCGAGGCTGGATCCTGCGCCACCAGAAGGTATTCCCCTGCGCCGTCCACGCTGAACGGCCAGTCCCGCGCCTCGCCACCGGCTTCCAGCGTATCCTTTCGGATGTCGACCACTTGCCGCTCGGATTTCCATTCATAGCGGCCTCGGGAATTGCGTCGCAGCACCGAATTCCACGTCACACGCGACAGCATCATGATCAGGGCTTTTCCCTGTTCAACGGCCGAACCGTCGGGTAGCACTTCCACCACCGAAACGCGCTGGGTGGCCCCCACGCGAACAGACCCTTCCCATGACGGTTTCAAGCCCACATAAAACGGATACGCATCCAGCATGGAATTTCCATACGCGGTGACGGCCCGACCGCTGGCTTCCATCACCGTCGCCTGCTGCACACATTGCAGCGCCGCCGGCGGACGCCACGCCTTGCGGCTTTCCGCCTCGAAGGAAGCAAATCCTTCCTCGTCCAGCGTGGCCGTTCCCAAATTGCGAAATTCCGAGGAAAAAGTCTTTTCGTCATCCCCGAAACGCCATCCGCTCCAGTTGGTCGGTGCAAATGGAACCGCCTTGAAGGTCACCGCCCCGCTCACCTTGAGCCCGCTGGCCGCGCGTCCGAACAAATGGGCACTTCGCACACCGAACAGCAGCACGTCGCCTGCGCTTCCCCGCTCCGCGGGAGGCTCCACATTCACGCGGATTTGCGGCGGAACGAAATCCTCCAGCGCCACCGAGGCTTCACCCAGAACCGTGAAGGTTCCCGGCATGGCCAGCTCCATGGTGTAGCGACCGGTCGGCAGGTATTCCGGCAGCACCACCTCGGCCTTGGCCGATCCCAGGCCATCCAGCTCAACGGGAATATCCTGAAAGATGCGTCCATCCGGACGGCGCACCCTCCACACCACGGGGAAAGCCTCGGGCGCGATCTGCTGTCCATTCCGCACGATGGCCTGCATGAACACGGTTTCGCCGGGACGATAGACACCCCGCTCGGTAAAGACAGCCGCCTCCACCTTGCCTTCTTCCAGGTATTCCGCCCCGTCGAGCCCCTCGCCCTGCTCCACGCTGCCACGGACCAAGTCGACATAGGAAAGGTCGCCTTCCGACTCGGCAATGATCATGAATGGATCTGCATCCTCACCCTTTGCCCACTCCATCCGCGTCAATCCGCGCTCATCCGTTGTTCCGCGGGCCAGCACCTGATTGTTGCGCGCCATCACGGTCACCGACGCCCCCTCCACCGGCTGGGCGGTCCGCAGGGAATTCACCCAGACCACGGCGCCACCCGAAAACGTCCGCGCGGCAATTCCTAGATCGGTCACAACCAGCAATCGCCCCTCGCCGCGGGCCTTTTTGCCCCACACATCCAGCCAATACGCCCCGCGAGGTTCCCCGCCCGCCAGAGTGCGCAAATCCACCGCACTGCGGACGGATTCGCCATAGGGGGCCACCGGCAAGGAATTCGTCTCTACCTTGCCCGATCCGGTCAAGTCCCGCGTCACTTCCCCGTCAGAATAATACCAATCCGATTCGCGCCGGGCCATCTCCACCAGATTATTGGCAAACACCGGACGGAGGCGCGCCTCGAATTCCCGCAGATTGGAAGCCGACACCGGCACCGACAGCGTCCCCCGCGGCGATAAATAACGCCCCGGCGACTCCAACCGGACCGCAGGCGACGGCATCGGAAACTGAATGGACCGGCTAACCGTTTGGGCCAAGCTCGAACCATTGGCCGCCGGCAATCCCTCCTGGAAGGTTACCTCGTAAATTGAACCCGGCTTGAAATCCCCGTGCAGCACCAGTCCGCGCCCCTCCCAATCCTCCACCGCCTCCACCGTGTAGGAAACCGCCGGAGAAACCGACACATATTCTTTCAGCCCGTTGATCTCCGGAAACGCGTTGAAATTCGCCCGGAGCGTTGGCGGATCGAACGGAGGGCTGTCGGCCTCGATCTTTTTCAAGGCCATATTCATTTCCATGGCCAGCGAACCGCGGGAATCCCGATCCATGGGCTTCACGCCTCCCGTCACCGAAGGAAGCCCCGCATCCATGGAATATTGAAGTTTTTCGGCCAGCACCGGCGCCGTCTCCACCATCACCGTGTTCGACCCCATGGAACCCGTCAGCCGGTACTCCACCTCTCCCTGGCCTTCCGCCTCCAGATGGAAGAACCGCGTCAACTGGCTACGGTCCGGTGTTTCGCTAAACGCCAGCACCAGCATCACCTCCCGGTCCGGCGAGACATCCACCTGCTCCACACGGCGCAACCGCAACACCATCTCCACCGGCTTTTCCGGAACAGGTTCGGTCACGACAGGAGCCGACACCACGGGCGGAGGAATCATCGGACGCGTGGTCCACTTCCACACCCCGTAGGTGTTCACCGCCAAAAACGCCAAGGCCAGCCAGAACCAGCGGCCGCTGCCGTTGTTCACCGTCGCGGGAGCCACGGCCGCCGCCACACCGGCCGCCACTTCCATCGCGGCCTCGGCGAAAGTTTCAGGAGGATCCATTTCTGCCAGCAGCCGCTCCACCCCGTCGAGGCCCACTTCGCCCCCCTCCACCTCCAGTCGCCGCAGGGACTCCCCGATGTGGTCCCTCAACCCCTCCACCACCTCCTTGCGCACCGCCGCCGGCTTGTGCGCCAGATTCTGCTCCACTGCGGACAGATATGTCTCGATCCGCCGCTCCACTGCCTCGTTCCATTTCATGATCCTGCTTCTTTCCCCTTGTCGGACTTCAATTGCTCCAACGACTTCGTCAACATCGGCCAATACGCATTCATCTCCGCCAGGCGGATTTTGCCCGACGGCGTCAGCGAAAAATAGCGGCGCGGCGGGCCCGAATCGGAAGGCTTGTCGCGCGATTTCAAAAACCCCTCTTCCCTCAGCCGCCCCAGGATGGGATAGACCGTGCTTTCGGAGACGGATAAATCCTCGATGCGCTTCAGCGCCTGCACGATCTCATAGCCATAGCTCTCCCCCCGCCGCAGCACGAGCAACACGCAATACTCCAGGAGGCCCTTGCGCAACTGGGTGATCCATCCCTCGATCATGACTGGCTACTCCGCATCATGTACTACGCAATACATCATACCGAGCCGCATGTCAAGCAGTTCCCTTCCATCACGGACACAAAACGGGCCCCAAACCAGTTTTTACAATATCTGGATTTATCCAGAGTTTATAAAGACTGGATAAAACGAAAGGCCGAATTGCTTCCAAACAGGAAGCAGCTCCTGCAAAACGTCATGAGGCAGGCCATGACTGCCACTCGGTTTTCGTGCCTTAGGGCGCCTTGTTCGCAATGCCAAACGGAACATGCACCGAGGGC
>CAYNHA010000048.1:0-13270 GCA_964397035.1 uncultured Verrucomicrobiota bacterium | reverse complement strand
CCTCATCGCCGCCCTCAAGGAAAAATACAAGGGCGACCCCCAGAAGCAACAGATGGAAATGATGGCCCTCTACAAGGAGCACAAGATCAACCCCATGGGCGGCTGCCTGCCCATGTTGATCCAGATCCCCGTCTTCTTCGCCCTCTTCGTCGTGCTCCGCGGCGCCATCGAGCTGCGCTTCTCCTCGTTCCTCTGGATCTCCGACCTCTCCACTCCGGAAAACCTCTTCCGGGACGTCCTGCCCATCCCCATCAACATCCTGCCCCTCTTCATGGGCGTGACGATGTGGATTCAGCAGAAAATGACCCCCTCCAGCGATCCGCAGCAGCAGAAGATGATGATGATGATGCCCGTGCTCTTCACCTTCATGTTCTACTCCTTCCCCTCCGGCCTCTCCCTCTACTGGTCCACCAACCAGGTCAGGATGATCGTCCAGCTCGCCTGGATGAAGAAGCGCCATCCCGTCCTCATCAAGAAGTAGTGCGGCTCTTCTCCCCCCGCCCTCTTGCCCCCCGTGCCGGCACCCGCCGCACGGGGGGTTTTCCACACTGTGGAAACATTTTTTCCATTGTGTGGAAAATTCGCGAAAAAGTTTTCCATACTGTGGAAAAATCCGCCCTTTTTTTCCACACCGTGGAAAACTTTTTTCCACAGTGTGGAAAACCCGGCGGGGTGCGGTTTTCCGCTCTTGCCCGATGGCGCACCGTCCGCTATCCTCGCCCGAACACCATGAGTGACGCCTGCCACATCCGCACCCTCGCCGCGCTGCTGACGCTGCTGGGCCTGTGCGCCCTCCCCCCGGCCCGCGCGCAAACCGCCGACTCCCCCCTCGGCGCCACCGTGCAGGGCCAAGGATCCACGCGGTCCGTCACCTTCCGCGTCTGGGCCCCCAACGCCTCCAAGGTCGGCGTCTGCGGCGACTTCAACAGTTGGAAGCCCGATGCCCTCCAGCGCGACCCCAACCGCCCCGGCCACTGGATGCTGGAAAGCCGGCGCGCCAAGCCCGGCGATGCCTACCAGTTCGACATCGATGGCCTCCGCCGACGCGACCCGCGCGGACGCGCCGTGAGCACCGGGGAAAACAAATCCTACATCGTCGATCCGCGCGAAACCCAGTGGGGCCCCGTCGATACGTGGAAGATGCCGCCCAAGGAAGACCTCGTCATGTACGAGATGCACCTGGGCACGTTCGCCTACGACATTCCCGGAAACAGCACACTCTTCGAACGCGCCCTCAAGCGCCTCCCCTACCTGAAGGCGCTGGGCATCAACTGCATCCAGCTCATGCCCGCCAACGAGTTCCCCGGCGAGCGCTCCTGGGGCTACAACCCCAGCGACCTGTTCGCCATCGAAACCACCTACGGCGGCGCCGCCGCCTTCAAGAATTTCATCCGCACCTGCCACACCAACGGCATCGCCGTCGTGCTGGACATCGTCCACAACCACTATGGCCCCACCGACATCGCCACCTGGCAATTCGACCAGCGCCTGCCCGAGTCGGATGGCGGCATCTATTTCTACCGCGACGAAGACCGCGCCGCCACCGAGTGGGGCCACCGCCCCGACTACAGCAAGCCCGAGGTCCGCGAGTTCATTGTCGATTCCGTCCGCATGTTCCTGACGGAATACCGCCTCGACGGCTTCCGCTGGGACTCCGTCCACAACATCCGCTACTACCTCTCCGGACAGCGCTCCAATCCCGAAGGCGACCGCCTCCTGGCCGAAGCCAACGAATGGATGCGCAAGAACCGGCCCGACGCCCTGCGCATCGCCGAAGACCACGCCTTCGACGGCGGCGGCGTGGGCTTCGATGCGCAATGGAATTCCGCCTTCCAAACCACGCTCTCCTCGCTCGTCCGGGGCTCGGATGCCCAGCGAGACCTGATCCTGTTTTCCGAAGAAATCTCCCGCCTCGAAGGCTTCAACTGGGTCAACTTCGCCGAATGCCACGACTCCGCCGGCGATCTCAATCTGCACCACCGCCTGCCGTCCTACATCGACCCCACCAATCCCGACAGCGCCCGCGCGCGCGCCCTGACCCTGCTGGCGGGCGGAATCGCCCTGACGGTTCCCGGCTTCCCCATGCTCCTGCAGGGCTTTGAAATGCACGACACCGCCGACTTCAGCGACAATACCCCCGTTCCGTGGGCCCGTGCCCAAAACACCCACTCCGGCTTTGTCCGCGCCAATGCCGACTTGATCCAGCTTCGGCGAAACGCCAAGGGTTTCACCCCCGGCTTGAAGGGCGAAACGCTGAATGTCACCCACTGCGACAACGACGCAAAGGTCATCGCCTATAGCCGCCTTCAGAAAAACACGCCCAAGGACAAGGCCACCATGGTGGTGATCAATTTTTCCGGCAAGCCGCTCAAGCAATATGGCGTCCGATTTCCCACCTCCGGCGCGTGGTTCTGCCACTACAATTCCGGACTGGCCGTCTATGCCAAGGATTTTGACGACATCGGCCCCCGCCCCGGCGCCGGCTTCGACCTGCAGGCCGGGCAAACCACCCTTCCCCTGGACATGAGCCGCTATTCCATGCTGGTTTTCTCCAAGTCGCGCCCGCCCAATGCCACCCTGGCCAAGGCCGCCTTTGCCCCCGAAATCAAGACCGATGCCAATGCCCAAACCATCACTCCCGAACGCCAGATCGAGGAATTCGTCGAGAAGGTGATCCCACCCTTCCCCTACATCTTCGTGCCCCTGCCCGCGGAGTGGAAACCCTGATTTTTCCAGGTGTTGTTTCCGGTTGATAAAACGATTTACGTCTGGTAAGATGGGGACATGAAAATCCGCCATTTCCCTCTGGCTCTCCTCTCTCTCCTCCTTGCGGGTACGGTCTACGCGCAATCCTCTCGAAGCGGTGTGGGGGCCATTCCCTATGCCGACGCCGGAGGCACAGGCGTGACCTTCCGCACATGGGCGCCCAACGCCTCTACCGTGGCGGTCCGCGGCGCCTTCAATGGCTGGGGCTCCACCTCGTTGGCCAAGGACATGCCCGGCGGCTCCTGGAACGGCTATTGGTCGCTCGACATCGCCGGCGCCAAGGCCGGCCAAGAATACAAATACGTCGTCAACGGCGCTTTCAAGAAGGATCCGCGCGCAAAACAGGTCGTCAACTCTGCCGGCAATTCCATCGTCTACAACCCCAACTCGTTTGACTGGGGCAACGACTCCAGCTTCAGTCCCATCTGGCGAAACGATCTGGTCATCTATGAAATGCACGCCGGTTCTTACAACGCCGAATCGTGGCTCCCCTCCACCTTCGACAAGTGCGCCGAAAAAATCGCCTATCTCAAGTCCCTCGGCATTTCGGCGGTGCAGCTCATGCCCATCAACGAGTTCCCGGGGGACCGCTCGTGGGGATACAACCCAAGCGACGTGTTCGCCATCGAAGCTTCCCACGGCGGCCCCGACGCCCTCAAGCGCTTCGTCAAGGCTTGCCACGAAAACGGAATCGCCGTCCTCGTGGATGTCGTCCACAACCACTACGGCCCCTCCGATCTCGAAATGTGGCAGTACGACGGCTGGTCGCAAAACGGTCTCGGCGGCATCTTCTTCTACAACGAAAAGTGGAAGGCCGCCACCGACTGGGGCGAGACCCGCCCCGACTATGGCCGCAGCGAAGTAAAGGATTTCATCCAGGCCCAGATCCAGATGTTCGTCGAGGACTACCACATCGACGGCTTCCGCTGGGATTCCGTCTACAATATCCGCACCTGCAGCGGATCGTGGAACCAGGCCGGCAGCGACATGCTCTGGCAGGTCAACCACTGGCTCATCGACAACCATCCCAGTGTGTTCCGCATCGCCGAAGACCATGCCTTCGACACCGATGTCGGCTTCGAGGCCCAGTGGGACCACGACTTCCTGAACGATGTCCGCTACATCGCCACCGCCGCCAACGACAGCGACCGCAACATGAACACGCTGGCCTACCATCTCGGCAACGGCAGTTTCTCCCGCGTGGTCTACGTGGAAAGCCACGACACCTGCGGCGACCTCAACAACAAGCACCGCCTCCCCTACGACGTCCAATCCAACGATCCAGAAGGCTATTTCCCCAAGAAACGTTCCCTGCTCGCCAACACCCTTGCGCTGGTCAGCCCCGGCATTCCCATGATCTTCAACGGTTCCGAAATGCACGAGTGGTACACCTTCTCCAACAACCAGGCCCTCCGCTGGGGCAACACCAACACCTTCGCAGGCATCGTGAAAGCCTACGCCGACCTGATCCATCTCCGCCGAAACGCCTATGGCAACACCGCCGGATTCAAGCAGCCCGGCAACATCAACATCCACCACGTCAACAACACCGGCAAGGTCATCGGCATGATTCGCTGGGACCAGGGTGGACAGACCGACGACATCCTCGTCGCCGTCAACTGCTCCGCCACCACCTACACCGGCTATTCCATGGCCTTCCCCTCCTCCGGCACGTGGTACTGCCTCTACAATTCCGACCTCCAAACCTACAACTCCGCCTTTGGCAACGTCGGCCCGGCCATTGGCGGCACCGTCACTGCCGACGGCAACGCCAACGCCTCGCTCAACCTCGGCGCCTATTCCATGCAAATCTTCTCCAAGTCGCCGATCCCCGCCGAATCCGCCGCCGCGTTTAATCCTCAAAATCCAAGCGGCTGCGGCTCCACGCTCAACATCACCTACTCGCCCGGCGATGGTCCTCTCAAGAACGCCTCCACCGTCTATGCCTACATCGGCCGCAACAACTGGCAGTGGGCGTCCAATGTCCAGATGACCGCCTCCAGTGGCACCTGGGTCCGGGCCTACACCATCCCGGACGACACCTACGAACTGAACCTCACCTTCACCGATGGCGGCACCCTCTGGGACAACCACAACGGCGCCAACTGGACCGTTCCCGTATCCAATTGCGGCGACCTTCCCGCCGTGGCCACGCTCTCCCCTTCCACCCCCCAGGGATGCGTTCCCGTGAAGATCTCCTACGAAATCAACGGCGGCCCTCTCATGCAAGGCACCACGCAGGTCTACGCCTACATCGGCCGCAACGGTTGGCAAAACATCCAGGACTTGCCCCTCACCAATGAAATCAGCGACACCTGGAGCGGCTGGTACGCCATCCCCGACGACACCTGGCAACTCAATTATGTCTTCCACAACAGCTCCAACGCTTGGGACAACAACAACGGCAGGGACTGGAACGCCATCGTCAGCTCCTGCATAAATAGCGAGCAGCCCCAGGTCACCATCACCAACCCCGCCCCCGCCACGTCTGTGTCCAATTCCGTCACCAACGTCACGCTAAAAGGAACCGCCAGCCTTCTCGCCGGTCATCTCCGCTGGACCAACACCCTGAACGGCGGAACGGGTTCCACGGCCTACACCACCAACTGGACCCTGGCCAACATCCCCCTTTCTTCCGGCGTCAATCTCATCCGCGTCTACGGCACCAATTCCTCCGTCAATCCCAACAACGGCGCCAAGGATTCCCCCTCCAACTCCACCTACTCCATCCATGAAATCTGGGAAAACGGCTCCAACGGCGGACTTCTCCTCAAACCGTGGATCATCAAAGGAGACGCCACCTATTCGCTTTCCGTCTCGAACTTCTATTGCTCCTTTGGCACCTTTGCATGGGGTCTGCAAGCCGATGGCGGAACGTTCGTGGAAGCCATCCGCCCATTCTCTTCCTCGCTCCAACCCGGCGACAAGGTTTCCTTTGTCTTCGAAAACGGCGGCGTGGACAACAATCCCTCCTCCGTTGGCGTGGCCTTCCAAAACCGCTTCGACCAGCGATTGACGGAAATCTATTTCCCGGGCGGAGCCACCAACTTTGTCCTCAACGACGCCCTCGAGCGGGGAACCGGAATCCCCTGGAGCGATTCCGTCAAGACCTGCTCCTTTGAAATGCTCTCCACGGTCACCTATCGACTGACCATCAACGGCCAGTCCTTCGAAGGCACCTTCGCCGATGCTTCCGAATTGCAGGTCTCGCGCATCCGCTTTTGGAACTACAATGCCGGCGGCGGCTGGGACCGGCAGCTCTACATCGGCCCCATCTCCATCACTGGCGCCCCCCTGCCCGTCCTGACCTATTCCTCCGAAATCGCCGTCACCCGCGCCTCCTCCTCCAACACCGTCCGCCAAACCCAATCCTTCACCTCCACCGGCAGCAGCCTCGTGGCCACGCTTTCCAACATGGACGGAATCGATGGCAACATCTGGTCGGCCAATACCCTCACCAACGGCGACTGGAACTGGTCGCGCCTCCCCGGCGCCGAATACACCATCGTCCTCTCCAACAACACGGTGCTGATCTACCCCGCCGTCGGCAGCAACGGATGGAAAGTCATTTCCATCGGCAAGCCGGGCGGCCAATAGCAGTTCCTCCCCCTGTAACCTTTCCAGCCCTTTCCTCGACTCCCTCCTGTGAAAGGCAAAACACAACTCTGGAAAGAATATGAAAACGTTCATTCCCAACCTGCTTCTGGCTTCGGCTTGCGCAACGTTCCTTGCGGCTTCCGCACAGGCGGAACGTCCCAATCCCGGCGACTCCCGACACCCCGACCCACACGGACAGGGACACTATTATAGTCACCATCGCCCGTCTGGTGACCATTGCCGCCCGCCCCAACACGACCCCAATGTCGTCGTCTGGGGAACGTACGCCCCGCCGCCGCCCGCCTATTGGTGCTATCCTCCCCCCCCTCCCCGGCACTACCCCCCCACTCCCCCCTGCCCTCCCCAACCCCCACCGCCACCTGTGGTCTATTATCCGCCCCCGCCGCCCCCGGTGGTCTGTTATCCGTTCTATCCCGGCTTCAATATCGTCCTCAAGTTCTAAGTCCTCTTGCACCCCACCCTGATCTATGAAAATGTAGCCGCAGGGGGCCGGTTTCCGACCGGCCTCCTGCAAGGCCTTCAAATGAGCGAAAACGACATCCGTTGCGATGAAGATGCATTTGTCCATTCCGCCGTCCGGCGCGTTCTGGACGGCGACATCGAAGCCTTTGCCGGAATTGTGAACGCCTACCAACGGCTTGTTGCCGCCGAACTTTCGCGCCGCCTGCCTCCGCAGGATGTGCAGGAAGTCGCGCAGGACACCTTCGTCCGGGCTTTTCGGTCCCTTCCTTCCTACCGGGGCGAATCGCCTCTTCGCGTCTGGATCCTGCACATTGCCCGCCATGCGGCGATGGATTTCTGGCGCAAGCATTATCGTCGCCGTGACAGGCCCTTCACCGATCTCGACGAATCCGCTCTGTTCGATGTCGAGACCAACCAGCAGGAACTTCTGGCCGAACGACAGAAGGACCAGGATGCCCGGGAAACAGCGCGCGAATGGCTCGAATCCGCCCTTCGCCGTCTTTCCCCCGACGACCGCGCTGTCATTACGCTCGTTGAACTGGAGGACTTCTCGATGGAGGACGCGGCCCGTCGGCTGGGCTGTGGCCTTTCTGCCGTCAAGGTGCGCGCCTTCCGCGCACGCCACCGGCTGAAAACCATCCTGAAAAACCTGCGCCCGGAAAAGGAAGCATAACCATGAAAACAGAAAATCCAGAACTGTGGAACCAGCTTCGGGCCGCCTACCGCCCTCAGGAAGTGTCCCTCGACACGGCCTCCATCATGGACGCTGTCCGCCGGGAGGCCGCCACGCATCCCCTGCCCCGCCCTGCCCCCAATCCCGTCGCCGCCATTCCCACGTGGGTTTGCGCCATGGCTGCCTCCCTGGCCCTCCTGGCCACCGTCACCGTCGTCAGCCACTCCATCTCGGCAGCCGATCGGCAAATCAGCGAGGCATGGATCCAAAACGTCCAGCCCGATGAGTTTGCCCAGAATTTTATTCCCTTTGCCGACGATTCCAGCCTGTAAACCGGAGAACGTGCCATGAGAAAAACCCAGTTGACCCTCCTCCTCCTGGCCGCGCTCCTCGCCGGAGTGTGCATCGGCTTCTTCGGCAACAGCGCCATCATCCGCGCCCGCATCAAGCGCTTCTCCGAGGCTCCCGCCAACATGCCTGCGCATATCACGGAAAAATTAGCCAAGCGCCTCCACCTCGATTCCACCCAGCAGGAGAAAATCCTGGCCATCTTCATGGCCTATGAACCCCGCATGAAGGAAAACCGCGAACAAAGCCGAGCCAATTTCAATGCCCTTCTGGAGGAAATGCGCCAGCAAATCGCCCAGCATCTCACGCCGGAGCAGCGGGAGGAACACAAGAAAATGCTGGCCGAACTCGATCAGCGCATGCAGGAAAACCGCGCCCTGATGCGCGCCTTCCCCACATCCGAAAAGCCAAAGAAGTAGCGCTGGATTTTTCCAGCCCCGCTCCCTATGCTCTCCGGCATGAAAACCCTCATCCGCGCGTTCTGGCTGGTTGTACTTTTTTGCGTCTTCACCCCGGGTGCCCGAGCGGGAAGCGGCTGTTGTGCCATCCCGGTCCCGCCGCCTGTCGCCCCCATTCTCCCAACGGATTTCCTTGGCTGGACAAATGCCTACCGCCTTCAAAACGACCGCGCCGAGGCCATCCTGGTCCCCGCAGTCGGCCGCCTCGTTCATTTCTCCCCGGTGCAAGGCTCCAGCCCCTTCCGGATCGAGCCCTCTCTTCAGGGCCAACTCCCCCCCGAAGGCGAGCGATTCTTCAACATGGGCGGCGATTGGCTCTGGCCCGTTTCGCAAGCCCGCTGGGCCGGATTTTCCACCGATGGAAAAGACTGGCCCCCTCCCGCCGTCCTGGCCGATCTCCCCTGGACTTGCTCCGCCTGGACCGATGCCGATGGCGTCCCCTGCGCACTCCTCACCCGTGAATATGGCGCGCCCCTGAACATTCTGGTCTCGCGCCTTTTCCGGCTCGAACCCAATTCCGCCACGCTCATGGTCCGGCAACGCATCGAACGCACGGCGCCTTCGGAAATCCCCGTGGTCCTCTGGAACATCAGCCAAATCGCCCAAGCCGAACACATCGTCCTTCCCGTGGACGGGCAATCCAAATTCCCGGGTGGCCTCAGCGCCCTGATGGGCTCGCTGCCTTCCAGCGGGCAACTTGCCACCTGCGGAGACTCCTCCGTCTACCGCGTAAGCCCCGGCGCCGAAACCAAATTGGGCTCCGACTCCCCCCGCGGCTGGATCGCCGCCGCCAAAGGCTCTCACGTCATCTTTGAATCCGTTGAAAACCCCTCCGCCGGCACCTACCCTGACGGCGGCTGCATCGTCGAGGTCTACTCCAACCAGGGCCTCGGCTATTCCGAAATCGAAACGCTCAGCCCCGAAGTCCTCCTCGCCCCCGGCACGGTCCTTGAAAACACCTTGCGCATTGAACTGTCCACCACCGAATCCCCTCTTGCCGACTGCCCTCTTGCCGATTACATTCGCACTCGCTTTGCAAAACCATTGGCCTCCGCTCACGGAGAAACCAACTAGTTGACACCGCGCTTCAGTCCCCCCTCTTCTTCGACAAAACGAAAAAGGCTTGGGGAGTACTTTTGATTTTTTATTTTACCCGGATAAATATATGGATTTCCAATTTATATCCGGGTATTATTATTTCCATTCAAATTGAAGGAAATATAAAATCATGAATGAACAACAAATCCCCCTTTGCGTTGCTTTTGACGGAATCCGTTGCATTGCATCCGGAAACATTTTGCACGTCGCCCAAAAGGTTAAAGAATCCCTCGATCGTGGAACGCCAAATTCCATTTTGGTTTTCGATGAATCCAGCGGCGAACCCGTTGAAATCGATTTTCGCGGAACCATAAGCGATGTGTTGACCAGACTGGAAAAAAACATCGCCGCTTCCTCTCCCTTCCCGGCACCCTCCACGGAAACAGAACCTAGCTCCACTGAACCCCGTGGCCCCGGCCGCCCCAAGCTGGGCGTGGTGGCACGCGAAATTACGCTTTTCCCCCGCCATTGGGATTGGCTGAACGAACAACCCGGCGGAGCTTCGGTTGCCATCCGAAAACTCGTCGAGGAAGCCCGCCGGACCCACGCCCAGCGCGACGCCATCCGAAAGGCCAAGGAAAGCGCCAACCTGTTTCTTTCCGCCATGGCAGGAAATCTGCCGCACTACGAAGAAGTCACTCGCGCCCTGTTTGCAGGCAACGCCGCCCGCTTTGATGAGGAAACCGAATCGTGGCCCATCGACATCCGTACCCACGCACGGAAAATCGCCGCCAACGCCTTCCAAAAAATCACGCCGTAAAAGAAGCCCCACCCCTTCACTGGGCAGGAGCCAGCGCAATGGCAAGGGCATACCCGTGATCCCGCATGGAGCGCGACCACACCTGAATCCCCGTCACGGGCTCCACCTGATACGCCACCCACTCCAATCGGGTGCTTCTCACGATGCTCCCATCGGCCCATCCACACCCCAGCGCCTTGAGAAGCGCCTCCTTCTGGCTCCACAGCGTGAAAAACGCCTCGCGCCCGCCCGCCTCCACCCAGAACCGCTCGCTTTCTGAAAACACGCGCCGCCCCAGCCGTTCCACGTCCGCCTTCCGTGTGGTAGACTCCAAGTCCACCCCAACAGAAACCCCTTTTGCCAAAACCGCCACCACATATTCGCCCGCATGCGACAAATTGAATCCCCAGCCTGCCGCAGCCCCCGTCAACAGCGGCTTCCCGTTCACCCCCCGTTCAAACTCCACCCGCTCCAGTCCCAATTCCCGCGGCAACCAGCACTCCTTCAGCCACTCCGACGCCCCCGCGCGGGCCCTGACCGTCGCATCCGAAAACCGCGCCATACGCTCCCGCGTCGAAGGTGAGAGCTCGCTCCCCCAATCCATCCCCTCCACCTCCAGCGCCACCAGCCGGAACGGGTCGCCGGCCTGCGCCCAGTCCTGCACCCTCCTGTTGCCATCGCCACTCATGCCCCGCAGTCTGCCAAATCGCCGCGCCCGGATAAATCTATTTGTCAATCATCCCCTTTTGGGCGATTCTTCCCGTACGATATGCGCGACAAAATGGTCATCCTGTCCTTCGCCATTCTCGCCACGCTCATCCTTGGCGGATGCAGCGTGTTTTTCCTGGGCGAGGAAGACAACGACGGCCTGATCTATGGCAAGGTGGTCCGGATCGAAACCACCGCCTATTGCCCCTGCGGAAGCTGCTGCGACTGGGTTCTCAACGCCAGAGGCCACCCCGTCCACTCCACCGGGAAAAACCGCGGAAAGCCCAAATCGGTCGGCATCACCGCCAGCGGAAAAATGGCGAAACCCGGAACTCTGGCCGCCGACACCCGCTACTACCCCATGGGCACCGTCATCTATGTCCCCGGCTACGGATACGGCGTGGTCGAAGACCGCGGCGGCGACATCAAAGGCCGCCACCGCCTCGATCTCTTCTACAACACGCACAAGGAAGCGCGCAACTGGGGCCGCAAAACCGTTCACGCCGTGGTCTTCCCCAAGGGGACCCCCGTCATGCCCCGCAACGCCCCGCCGCCGCGATAGCACATCGGCCGCTGGCGCCGCCCCCTCCTCACGCATCCAAATGCGTCCGCTCCAGCATCTGCGTCAGGTCCGCTTCCACCTTGTCCTTCTGCTTGTCGGACAGCGCCAAAATATCCTTCAACCCCAGCGCCAGGTGCGGAATGTATTTCTCGATATAGTTCCGCTTGCGGTCCGCCTCCGCCAGGCGCTTCCGCTTGCTCAGATAGACCGACAACTGCCGCCCCGCCTCCTGCATCGCAAACACCAGTTCCTTCAGGATCTCCGGGTAATGAGCAATGGCTTCCTTGCTCTCGCTGGTGAACGGCACCCACACGCTGGCAATGTGTACGAAGAACACCATTGGCCCCACCGGAAGTCCGCCCTTGGGCTGCTGCAATCCGTACGTCTTCCAATTCACGCTTTCCATCGCCTCCGTCATGGCGCACGCGCCCCCCATGTAGAGCAGAGGCGCCCGGTTGGCGCAACGCATCAGCCGCACCGGCTCCTCCGCGCCCAGCTCGGCATTCTCTCCCGGCTTGGCGCACGCCACGCCCACCTCCACCAGAAACGGATTTCCCCGGTACACCTCGGGCGGACGCGTCACCGCGGTGTAGAAATCGGCCGGGAATTCCTTCTTCAGTCCCGCCAAAATTTGCTCCTCGCCAATCGGGGCCAGGCAGTTCATCGGCGGCCTCATCAGGCTGGTTTCCTGGATCGACTTGAACAGCGCCTCGATTTCCTGGTGCGCCACCCGCGTCGGATTCGCCTTCGGGTTCAGGCCCGCCCGCTCGCAAATCTCCAGTGCCACCCGAGAACTCACCCGCGAAAAATCCTCCTCCAGCGCACCCTTCAGCGTCCGGGCCGAAGTATCCTTCAGCATCTGCATCAACACCCCCAGCTCCACGCCGTGCGGATGCGGCTGGATGGCCTCCACCGCTGGCGGCAGCTTGTCCGTCGCCCGCGCATAGGTCAGCCACGCGCCCTCTTCCAGAACCGTCTCGGCCCCCTTCTCCTTCTTGAGCAGGCTCACCTTGAAGTGCAGCCGCAGATGCGGATTCGCCACCGCGCACTGCTTCAAATATTCATCCACCGAAAGGCGCCCCCGCACATACTGCGCCGTCATCTCGATGCTCACTTGCGTACCATGCGCGGATGCCACCGGCGCGCCGCCCGCCTCCGCCGGCGGAAACTCCGGACGCCAATCCGTCTCCTCGTCCGACAGCACCGCCGGCTTGTTCTGACGCGTGTCGATCTGCACCGCAATCCGGTGCGCCTTCGCCGCATTCTTCGTCTTCGACTGGATGACCGTCGCCGTCCCCGTCGTCAACTGCCCGTACATGCCCGCCGCGCTGATGCCAATGCCCTGCTGCCCACGCGACATCCGCAGCCGATGGAACTTCGACCCGTACAGCAGCTTCGCGAACACCTTCGGAATCTGCGCCCGCACGATTCCCGGCCCGTTGTCCTGCACCATCACCCCGAAACGGTTCTCCGCCGTTTGCCGCAGCTCCACCGCAATCTCCGGCAGGATCCCCGCCTCCTCGCACGCATCCAGCGAGTTGTCCACCGCCTCCTTCACCGCCGTCATGATCGCCTTGCGCGGACTGTCAAACCCGAGCAGGTGCCGGTTCTTCAGAAAAAACTCCGAAACCGAAATCTCCCGCTGCCGCTTCGCCATGCTCTCGGCGGTTTCCTTTGCCACAATCTTCTTCGCCATCTCGCGCCTTTCCCTGTCGTTCCTACGCCGATTTATCCCACGCCCGCCCCCATGCCGCAATGCTTTTTCATCCCCCTGTCGGCGACGGAACAAAAGTGGAATTCGTGCCGGAACAAAAGTGAACAGATGTCAGAGGGTGTAA
>CAYNHA010000047.1:0-4120 GCA_964397035.1 uncultured Verrucomicrobiota bacterium | reverse complement strand
GGCAAGCGGCAAATGGCGCTACGGCTTGAAAAAGGAGTCCGCATTGCCGAAATCCTCCGAATACACCACCAGGCGTGCGCGAGGCTTGCATTCCAGCTTCTGCTGATCCCGCCAGAAGGTGATGACTTCGCCTTCCAGGATGTTGCGCCCCTGCATCATCTGCGGCGGTCCTCCGGCCAGCACGATGCGGCCCGAGTCCACGTCATAGGTGGCCACGTCGGCGCGCGCCTTCTTGTCGCCCTGCGTCAGCAGCACCTTGCCCTCGGCCTTGATGGTCTGTGCGCCGCCCGATTCGCTGAAAATGATGGTCAGCCGGTTCGCGCTCAGTTGCAGACGAGGATCGTTCACCAGCACGTTGTTTTCGAACAGCGCGAACTTCTTGATGTAATCGAACGTCAGCTTGTCCGCCGTCACCACCGTGGCCGTGGGCGACGCCTCCAGCGACCGGCCATCGTCCCCCAGGGCCGCCATCGCCGCCGGGGCCCCTGCGCACACCGCCGCCACCGCTGCCCACACCAGCCATTTTCCACCTGTTGTCATGCTCACTCCTTTGCTGCCGCCGGCTGGGGAGCCACCAGGCTCATGTCCATTTGGCCATCCAGCGTCACCCGCGCGTTTTTGAAGATCTGGAATTGTTCGTTCTCGCCGTTCCACGCAAACCCGTCGCCCGTCAGCACGGCTTTTTCCGTCACGATGCGGATGTGGTCCTTCGATGCCGCACGCTTGCGGTTCGGATCATACGCGCACAGCGGGGAAAAAATGCGCGCCATCACTTCCCCCTCGCGGAACACCTCGATTTTGAGGCCCGTCAGTTGGATGAGTCCGTCCTGCAGAAAGGTCGCCGTCTCCCCGTAGAGCTGCTGTTTCAGCTTTCCGTTCTCATCATACTCCGGCAGCCGGAAGCCCTTCACGCTCTGGCCCTCCAGCTGCGCCGGGGCGTCCACCGCCCAGGCCAGGACCACCAGGACCGCCACGATCCCAAAAATCGAATTACGCCAGCTCATCGATCCCTCTGCATTGTTTCCACAACGGCCCGACCGCCTCCAGCGGCAGCGCGTTGTCCTTGTCCGATTTTGCTTCCAGCGGATTCCGGTGCGTCTCCCAGAACAACCCGTCGCACCCCGCCGCCACCGCCGCGCGGGACAGATACGGCGCCCATTTGCCGTCGCCGCCCGTGCCATCCCCCCGCCCCCCCGGCAATTGCACGCTGTGCGTCGCATCGAACACCACCGGATAGCCAAACTGCCGCAGGATCAGCAGGCTCCGCATGTCCGCCACCAGATTGTTGTAGCCAAAGCTCACGCCCCGCTCCGTCAGCAGGATGTTGCGATTGCCCGTGCTCTCGACTTTTTCGATCACGTGGCGGATGTCCCACGGCGCCAGAAACTGGCCCTTCTTGATGTTCACCACGCATCCGCTCTCGCCCAGCGCCACCACCAGATCGGTCTGACGGCACAAAAACGCCGGCAACTGCAGGATGTCCGCCACTTCCGCCGCGGGCGCCACCTCCGAAACCTGATGCACGTCTACCAGAATCGGCACACCGAATTTTGCCTTGATGCCCGCCAGGATCTCCAGCCCCTTCGCCAGCCCCGGCCCGCGAAACGCCTTCACGCTCGTCCGGTTCGCCTTGTCGTACGACGCCTTGAAGACAAACGGGATTTTCTCTTTCTTCGCCAGTGCCGCCAGACGCGCGGCCAGATCAAACGCCATCTCTCGGCTCTCGATCACGCACGGCCCCGCAATCAGCGCCAGCGGCCCGCCCCCCCCAAAACGGACGCGGCCCGCCTTCACCGCCTTCACCGGCGCCTTGGGAAATGGATTCTTGCTCATGTCTCCCACCCGCCCTTCAGTTCTTCGCCAAATAGCCCTGCACATACTCGCGAATGCCGTCCTCCAGCGATGTGAACGGTCTCGAATAGCCCGCCGCCCGGATCTTGCCCATCTCCGCCTGCGTGGAATACTGGTACTTGCTCCGCAGCGAAACCGGCATGTCGATGAATTCAATGTTCGGCTCCAGCCCCATCGCCGCGAAAACCGCCTTCGCCAGATCCACCCACGACCTCGCCTGGCCCGTGCCGCAGTTGAACAGGCCCGACGCCTTCTCGCTCTCGCCGCAAAACAGCGTCACATCCACCGCATCCTTCACATACACGAAATCGCGCACCTGCTCCCCGTGCCGGAAATCCGGTCGGTACGACTTGAACAACTTCACCACGCCCCCCTCGCGGATCTGCCCGTACGCCTTGTGGACCACCGAACGCATGTCGCCCTTGTGGTCCTCCCCCGGCCCGTACACGTTGAAATACTTCAGCCCCGCAATCCGCCCCATCACCCCATTGCGCAGCGCCCACAAATCGAACAGATGCTTGCTCATCCCGTACATATTCAGCGGCAGCAGCGAAGGCGTTCCCGCATCCGCGTCCGAATAGCCCTGCGCCCCATCGCCATAGGTGGCCGCGCTCGACGCATAGACAAACCGCGCCCCCCGTTTCAGGCACCACTCGCACAGCTCCCGGGTGTATTGGTAGTTGTTGTCCAGCAAGTAGTTGGCATCCGTCTCCGTCGTGCTGCTGCACGCCCCCAAATGATACACCGCCTTCACCGCCGGCAACGCGTCCGCCCAAAAGGCATCGCGGAATTTCCCGCTCAGCCAGACATCCTCGAACCTCAAGCCGCGCAAGTTCTTCCAGCGATCGTCCGACCCCAGCTCGTCCACGATCAAAATGCGCTCCTCGCCGCGGCGGTTCAACTCCGCCACGACGTTGCTTCCGATGAAGCCGGCACCGCCGGTCACCACAGTCCAAGCCTTTGGGTCCATTTCCACTCGCCTTTCAAACTGCAAACCATACCACCCCCCGCCTCCCTCCATCAAGCCGCAATCCTTCCCTCAATCCTTCCCCGAACATACTCCTCCCGGAGGCCGAGGCGGATTGCTCCGATCCATTTCTCACAGAGGTCACAGAGGTTCACGGTGGCCGTGGGATATCCTCTGTGTGGACTCCGTGCCCTCTGTGAGAGAATTCTTCGGTCGTCCCGCCGCAAGAACAACATCGCTATCGCCATCTCTCCCTCCTCCCGCTATCCTTCTCCGAAACCATAACCAAGGATCCTCCCCATGAACTGCTTCAAAGCCGCCTGCCTTTCCCTCGCCGTCGCCGCCGGACTGTGCGCCTGCGAAAACGACGATGACCGCACCATCGACACCTCCCACCTCGTCGGCGTCTGGGTCAACACCCACAAGGACGGCCAGGAAGTTCCCACCGACGACCGCTTCGTCACCGTCTACAACGCCAACCTCACCGAAATGTACGCCATCCGCGGAAGCGCCAACCACTGGAAGGAAACCACCGGCTACACCTATGCCATCGGCGGCGACACCATCGCCATCGCCGGCAACGGCACCCAGTTGGAATACGCCCTGGAAGAGCTCTCCGCCTCCACGCTCGAATACCGCGTCGCCCGCCTCGTCATCGGCGGACAGGATTTGCAGGATTCCAGCATCTACACCCTGCGCAAGACATCGGTCGACTACTCCGCCCGACTGATCGGCCTGTGGGAAGGCCACGAAACCACCGATGGCATCCAGGGCGCCACCCACCGCTGGAAATACAACGCCGACGGCTCCTACCAATACTTCCACGCGCAGGTCAACGGCCAGTGGCAGACCAAAACCGACAACGGCGGCCGCTACTTCCTCTACGGCGATTTTTTCGTTTCCAACTACCGCAACGATGCCGAAACCGGAAACGCCGGAAACGCCTGCGAAGCGTGGGTCATTTCCATCGACGGCGACACCATGAACTGGACCGCCCTCCGAAACAACAAGACCCACTCCTTCACCATGACCCGCGTGGCCCCGTAGACCCTTCCCGTTTTTTCCACACTGTGGAAAAAAGTTTTCCACGGTGTGGAAAACTGGGCCCTGATTTTTCCACAGTGTGGAAAATTAGCGAACGCGTGCCGCCAAAACCCGGTCGGCCATCAACCGCGTGGCGCCGGCCTTGCGAGCAACCAGCTCCGAGGCCGCCCGCCCCAGGCGTGCGCGCTCCGCCGGGCTCGCAAGCAATTTCAAAACCAGCGCTTTCAACTCGTCGGCATCCCTGGCTTGGGCATAGGC
>CAYNHA010000046.1:0-3817 GCA_964397035.1 uncultured Verrucomicrobiota bacterium | reverse complement strand
GCCGGAGAGGTTGACCAGGATGCTGCGGGCATGCTTGGGGTTCTCGCGGCTGAGGCGGATGGCGTGGGCGACGGCGTGGCAGCTTTCGAGGGCCGGGATGATGCCTTCCACGCGGGAGAGCATGAAGAAGGCTTCGACGGCTTCGCGGTCGCTGGCGGTGAAATATTTCACGCGGCCGGTGTCCTTGAGGAAGGCGTGCTCGGGGCCGACGGAGGGATAATCCAGGCCGGAGGCGATGGAGTAGACGGGCAGGGGTTCGCCCTTGTCGTTCTGGAGCATGTAGGAGTTGAAGCCGTGCATGACGCCTTCCTTGCCGTACGTCATGGTGGCGGCGTGGTCGCCGGTCTTGGGGCCGCGGCCGAGGGGTTCGACGCCGTGGATCTCGCAGGGGTCGGCGAGGAAGCCGGAGAAGATGCCCATGGCGTTGGAGCCGCCGCCGACGCAGGCGGTGACGACGTCCGGGATGTCGCCGGTCATTTCATGGAACTGTTCGCGGGCTTCGATGCCGACCACGCGCTGGAAATCGCGGACCATCATGGGAAAGGGGTGGGGGCCGACGACGGAGCCGATGCAATAGAGTTGCGTGACGGGGTCCTGCATGTAGGCGCCGAAACAGGAGTCGACGGCTTCCTTGAGGGTCTTGAGGCCGAAGGTGACGGGGATGACCTTGGCGCCGAGAAGCTTCATGCGGGCGACGTTGGGGGCCTGCTTGGCAATGTCGACTTCGCCCATGTGGATGTCGCACTCGAGGCCGAAGTAGGCGGCGGCGGTGGCAAGGGCCACGCCGTGCTGGCCTGCGCCGGTCTCGGCGATGAGCTTCTTCTTGCCAAGATACATGGCGAGGAGACCTTCGCCCATGCAGTGGTTGAGCTTGTGGGCGCCGGTGTGGTTGAGGTCTTCGCGCTTGAGGTAGATCTGGGCGGCACCGAGCTTCTTGGAAAGCCGTTCGGCATGATAGACGGGCGTGGGACGGCCCTGGAAGTGCTTGCGGATGGAACGGAGCTCGGCGATGAATTTGGCGGAGCGGGAGATGGTGTCGTAGGCGTCGCGGATCTCGTTCATGATGGCCTCGAGCGGAGGCGGGATATAGGCTCCGCCGTACTTGCCGAAGCGGCCATCTTTGTCGGGGTGGAGGTTGAAGTAGTTGGAATAATCGGGATCGTTCATGGAATCTCCTTAAGTGGGGGTGGACAATGTTTCTTTGCGTAGATACACCTGTGCTCCTGATGTGTCAATCCGAATTCCCGTCCGCCGTTTTCGGTGGAAGTGTCGTTCCGATGAACCACGGATGAACACTGATGAACACGGGTTTCCAATTGATCTTTCAGAATCCCCAAAATCCGACGGATAGCTTTTGACTAGTTATTATAATAACTAGTTGATTTGACGCGGTCGCTCCTGATCCCGATTCACGAGCGGAAGATCGAAAGGTAGAAAACGAGGATGCGCCCGTTTTCGGCAGATTCAAGGGGGTGGGGATGGGCGAACGGTCAGCGCTTGGGAGGGGAGGCTTCGCGGACGACGGCGCCGTAGTCCTCGCTGAGGATCAGGAGGGAGAGGCGGGTGGCGTTGTCGACTTCGTTGGTGTTGATAGAGGCGTAGTCGAAGCGTCCGCGCAGGTCGGTATAGCCGTCCTTGAGGAACTTGACTTCGCCGTTTTGGGTCTTCACATAGACCTTCACATAGGTGCCGGGCACGGGTTTTTGGGTTTCCGCGTGGGTGACGACCAGTTGGCCGTAGGTTTCGATCATCTGCACCTTGAGGGTGTTGGCGTAGTAGCCCTGCGTTTTGCGCAAGCCCGCGCCGAGGGCTTCGACCATCACATTTCTGGCCTTGAACTCGGCGGGAAGGTCGAGGGTGGTGACATTCTGTCCTGCGGGCAGGTCGATCGTTTGGCTTAGCACGGGGCGGATGAAGGAGAACTGGGCGGTACCGTCCTGCAGGAATGGGTTGCGAGAGAAGAGCAACTCGATGTCCATGGGATAGAAATTCAGCGTGCAGGAGGCGAGGTTGCGAGTGTCTAGGCGGATCTTGCCTGCTTCGACCTGCATGTCGAGGGCGGGTTCGGTGGCGGCCAGCGCGCCCTGGGCCTGATCGCGATTCTCCGGATCGGTCGCGACGGCGGCGGTGCCATTCTCTATTTCGTCCAGTTGGGCCAGCACCTGCTCGAACCGGTTGCGCCAGCGGTCCACCGGGTCTTCAGCATGTTTTTGGGCGATGCGGCGGGCGGTTTCCGTGTCGCCGCGGTAGAACGCGAGATAGGCGTCGAGAACGTCGCATTGGAGTTGTTCGGGCACGGCCTTGCGGTCGACTTGGGCGTGCCAATCCAGCGCCTCGGCGACCCGGTCTTGAAGCGTCAGATAGTAGGTCACTGCCAGCTTGTCGGCGTCGGACAGCGCGGGCTTGTAGCTCAGCACCGTCATCAGCCGCTGATATTGAGCCAGGAACCGCAAGTTGAGGATTTTGCGCTTGGCGCCGACGGGATGCGCGCGGGGATTGACGAGAGGCGCGTATTCCAGGTGCTGGTAATCGAGGCGTTCGACGGGGTCGAGCGTCAGCAGGGGGGAGACGAGATAGGGTCCGCACTGGTCGGCAAAAGGCGAGTGTTCGAGGAACGCGCGCAGGGTGGCGGGATCGTTGTGGAGGAGGCCGTAGGACCACAGCACATCGTGGTAGACGTGGCGGGCTTCCAGCAGGGCGGTGACCTGCTGGAAGAAGGCTTTGTCCTTCATCCGCCAGGCGATTTCCGCCAGGTCGAGCCGCAGCACGTTGGCTTGGTTCAAGAAGGCGAGCACATCTTCCGGGCTTCCGTTTTGCGAGATCCAGGCCCAACTGGTCTTGTCGATGTTGCTGAGTTGCGGCACGACGTGGAAGGTGATGGGGGCGGCGCCGCCCACCACCTGATCGTTTTGCGCCAGTGTGACGGGATAATGCGGGAACGTGCCGGTGGTCGGGAAGTAGAAGAAGTACTCGATGGTTTGAGTGCCGTGGGGTTCAAGGGCGACATGGACTCCGCGCGTGTAGAAGCCGTTGTTCACGGGAATGGCGCCCATCGGGATTTGCAGCAGGACCTGCAATTTCTGGCGGTTGCCGTTGGGATTGGTCAGCACCACCTGCGCACCATAGACCACCTGCGGGAGGAATTCCTCGGTCACATATTGATCGAACTGCTCGTTGTTCTCATAGCGGTAGCGATCGTCGGCACGGAAGAAGTGCTGGGCCACGAGGACGGGGCCGGGCTGTTCGGATTTCGGCGCTTCGAGGATTTCGCGGTGGAACAGGACGAGCGGGGATGCGGCGTTCAGCGTGTAGCGCAAGCCGTCGAGCGATTCCTTGTGAGCCCCGGCCTCGAAAGGCAGATCCGTCACGGCCAGCGCCAGCATCATTTCGGTGAAGTTGCGCGTGGCATCCTGGAAACGGGCGGATAGGAAAGGATTCTTGGAATCGCGCGCCGCATAGTCGGCCCAGAAGGCGCTGGCGGGAACGAGGTCGGCCGTCTGCTGCTCGATCGGCAAGTGGTAATAATTGTTTTCGGCCAGTTCTTTGGTCTTGTCCAGTTTTTGGAAGAAGCGGCGCTGGGCTTGTTCGCGGCCGGGCTTTTCTTCAGGAAAAAATCCCCAAGAGTCATCATCACCCACGGACTCCTTGAATCTTTCCAGTTCTTCAGCAGAGGCGGGCTCCGGAATGTTCGAACTGCTGCCCCGTGCCGAGAGGCTCTTCATGAGCAAGGGCGAGGTGGCATCGGAGGCAATATCGGCTGCGAACATCTGGCTGGGCGCGGGCGCAGCGGCGGGGCGCGCCATTCCCGCCGAACGGG
>CAYNHA010000045.1:0-4064 GCA_964397035.1 uncultured Verrucomicrobiota bacterium | reverse complement strand
ATTAACGAATATTTAATAGTCCGGAGGCATATGCACCGATAAAATCTCCCTCATCCCATCGAAATAGTTAACAACGTTAAACAACAACCTGATATGAAAAAAATGTTATCGCCAGCCCTACGACTCTGCCTTTACCGACGATACCCCGGTAGTCGAAAAAACTGTTCATCCGGTAAGAATGGCGCCCGACAACCGCGAAAACATCAAAATTACCCATTCCGAAGATTTACAGATAGCTGCTTTATGGCTCTGAGTGATTCTCCATTGCCGGCCGTTTGAACTGTTTAAAAAATGGCTGACACCTTGTTAAAGCCACTGCAAATATTGCTTTTACGCTCCATCCATTCCTCACAGACTGCATTTAACCACAAAAAACCAATTATTCCGCTTATTGACTTGCATTTGACGCCATAGTTTGTTACCTTACGGGAAAGTGCGTTACTGAATCACTGATAATCTATAAGCGATATGTCTATCCGGCCAAAAAACCGGAGAGTGCCTTAATAATCTTCTCTTGTCAACGCAAGCGAACTATTTTTTTGCCGGACAGCCAAGTTGTACAGACGAAAACCGGACTGACAACAAAAATCGAGGAATGCACAGTTCAGAAAGAGGTTAAGATTTTTTTTCGACAAGCATATTATAATTTAAACGAACAGCATGAAAAGAACAACAAAATCAATTTCGATGAAAGTTAAAGAGCTCTTGGCTTCTCTTTTTGTAATTGTAGCCATTAATGCAGGCCATGCCCAAACGTCAGATGTAGCCGGCTGGCACCTTACCGGCTATTCGTTCAAAGACGGGAGTCTGAAAAAAGAATCGGTGCTTGCCGGGACATCGGCTAAAATGACCGATGTCGTAACTTACAAAGGCGATAAAGGAAATATCGAAATCACGCAAAACAGAACAGATGTCAGCACGGGCAAACTGCTGGCCGGTGTAACCTACAGGGTCATCTGGAGCGACACGCCCGCGGTGCTGCTTCCCAACGAGAAAACGGCGTTACAATACCAGCTCAGCACCATCTCCTCAACAGTATGGAAAGCCCCTCAGCAAACCGTTTCCATCAATCAGGGGGCAAGCGGATTGTTCTTTGCCTCGCCCAACGGTACCAAATACATCAAAGACGATATGTCGGCTACTTTAACCTCTGGGAGAGCCATCGAAAGAGGGACTAAAGGCAACAAACGAACCATTCAGGTCAGTCTCGGAAACGGCTTTATAGCAAGCTACAACTATGAGTGGCGCGATTAACTGCCCCAATGTCAAATAAGTTGGCAATAAAAAGAATAAAGCCAAATCACAAACGGTTAAACAAAGCGTATTGAACGAACAATCCAAACAGGTATGTCCTCCTTAAAGGGGGGCATATTTTTTGTGAAATAGGTTCAGCGTATATTCCGTTTTGGCACAGTCTGAGGGTTGGCGGTATGGTTAGTTGTCGATTTCGAAGCGATTTCCTATCAAGTTACAACTACTTTTGATACGAGCTGAAATGCTTGATAAACCACTGATTGCCAAATGTTTTATACACGTTGTTAGCCACTGGGCATTTTTGTCTGTCTATTAAAAAGTAACTGTTTTGTCAGCCCAAACAACAAGATTTACACAATCAATCATTGTCGAAATCGGACAAGCATCAGTTTCATTTAGTTGTCTTGATTTTAAACAAGTTCCACAAGCAAGTATTTCTCCTCCAACATTCACAAATGCTTTTAATTGTTCGTCAACGTTGTATTTCTCGTGAGTCAATCCTTCACATTCAACGGCTTCTCCCATTAGGAAAACCTTTACTTCATGTCCTTGTTTTTTTGCTGTTACTGCAAATCGAAAAGCATTCCATGCTTTTTCAAATTCTTTTGTTTCTAAGATGATTCCGATTTTCATAATCTACTGTATTTTAAATTTTTGAAATTACTAATCCATAATGATATGGCTCCAAAATAAAAGGTTCTTTTGCAATATTAAACTTTTTTCTGTCAATCATTTCAAGTATTTGTTCTGGTTTTGGTCTAATACTCAAGTCTGGTCCACGTGGTGTTGAAATATCGCTCCGCCAATGAATAATGCCAATCTTACCGTTTTTCTTTAAAATCCGATATGATTCGTTTAAGAAGTCAGTCGGTGAATCATGATGAAGAATATTAAAAAGCATTATATATTCAACCGAGTTATCAGCTAATCCAGTTGTTTGGGTCAGAATGTCCCTTTGCTCCAAGATTACATTGTCAATTTTATTATTTGATAGTTTTTTGGATAAATAATCAATCATATCCCTTTCGATGTCAAAGGCATACAATTTCCCTTTTATTAATCGAGCGGTCGGAATCGTAAAAGTTCCATATCCACTACCAATTTCAACTAAACCAGTTATCTGTGAATCAATTTGCAATTCTGATAAAATCAAGTCTGTGTCAAAAAAATCATTCCATAATTTTTCGTCAGGCATTCCGCTATCTCGTACTTTCATATTTTTCTCATATTTATCATGGTTGCTGGGTTTCTCTTGCCTTGTGGCTAACTCGTTTATATCCGGCTATACAATAGCGTGTATCATGCCAAAATTGGCGGATAGGCGCAATTATGACGCTTTCTATTTTAAATTTCCCCCATGGGAAAGGTTCTTTCGCTATTTATTGTCGGCTTGTTGCTGTCGGGCGGTGGGGTCAGGCAGGGTTAGTCGGCAAAACAGGTTAAAGAACTTGCAGACAAGGCAATAAAAAGCTTTCTTATAACATATTGTTTCGTCTGATTTTTTTTTCACCGGCTTCTTGGGTGATAAACTGCCCTTCTCTTTTTAATAAAATCTCAATTTTCGAATATAAAATCAAACCATACCAATGTAATCCCCCCCTTTCACGTATAATGGGCATCTTTCACGTGTAATCTGGCATATTTCACGTGTATGGGGGGTCTTTCACGTGGATTTTGGCATATTTCACGTGGAATCTGGCATCTTTCACGTGTATGGGGCGTCTTTCACGTAGATTTCGGCATATTTCACGTGTAATCTGGCATCTTTCACGTGGATTTCGGCATATTTCACGTGTATGGGGGGTCTTTCACGTGGATTTTGGCATATTTCACGTGTAATCTGGCATCTTTCGCGTGGATTTTGGCATCTTTCACGTGTATGGGGCGTCTTTCACGTAGATTTCGGCATATTTCACGTGGATTTTGGCATCGCACGTATGATATACCCCGCAGTACAGCTGCAACAGCCCTTCTTGCAGTTGCAATGTGGCTTTGCTTCGGTCGCATTTTGGATATTAAGCAGTGCTGCCGGTATATCTGGGGCTTATTTGAATGCAGGTTTCAAGTTTTATTGACAAAAAATTTGAATTTTAATCCGATTTGTTGTAATTTTTATCATCTATTCATTTAAAAACCAAAACAATGAGAACAAACGGAAGAATTAATGTTTCGCATTCGCCCGCTGAACTGCTTGAATTGGCGGCAAAAGTTTATGGAAAGCATCAGGCCGATGGTGAATCGTCGCCGTTAAACAGTCTGGTCGACCATGACTGGTCGGTTACCGGCCCCAAAATTGCCCCAGTGCTCGAAATTCATAAAGAGGCCGAAGCCCTACGCAAGAAAATGGAAGAACTCTACCGCGAACGCGATATGATGCTTCCCGAAATTGAAGAGATTGTCCGCAACAGCCGCAATGTGTTGAAATCGCTTCATTCCAAAAATCCAAAACGGCTTGGTGACTGGGGTTTTGTCGTTGACGACTCAGTAAAAAGGGCCCCCAGTCAGGTGCAGAAACCCTCGTAACCTGTTTTTCAACAAAAACCAAACCCCCGAAAGTCTCGAAAACCTTCGGGGGTTCTGTATTTGATAACTTCCTGATGGATACCAGCGGTTTCACCCGCGGATGAACCTGCAAACAGGTCAGTTTATCCGCCTACCGGCGGACCTACTGGCGGATGGGGGATTTAGTATTGCTGCAACAGTTGCAGCATTTTGCGGTCGAGTTTGTGTCCGTGCCAATCTTCGTAGGCTACATCTTTACGGCCCGAATCGAGCACGCCAAAATCGCCGCGGAAGTTCCACAGTGCATA
>CAYNHA010000044.1:0-4379 GCA_964397035.1 uncultured Verrucomicrobiota bacterium | reverse complement strand
TTCTACCACGAGCTGGCGGTGATCGAGAAGACGGGGTTCCTGAATTATTTCCTGGTGGTGTGGGATTTCATCCATGCGGCGAAGCAGATGGGGATTCCGGTGGGGCCGGGGCGCGGTTCGGGCGCGGGGAGCCTGATTGCGTACGTGGTGGGCATCACGGGCATTGATCCGCTGCGCTACGGGCTGATCTTCGAGCGTTTCCTGAATCCGGAACGCGTGTCGCCGCCGGACTTCGACATCGATTTCTGCCAGTCGAGGCGCGGGGAAGTGATCGAGTATGTGCGGCAGAAGTACGGCATGGACAGCGTGGCGCAGATCGTGACCTACGGGACGCTGGGCGCCAAGACGCTGATCCGCGACATTGGCCGCGCGCTGGAATTCCCGCTGCCGGAGTGCGACAAGCTCGCGAAGATGATTCCCGAGCTGCCGGGCACGACGCTGGACAAGGCGCTGAAGGACAGCGTGGATTTTGCGCAGGCGTGCCGGACCAACGAGTACGCGCGGGAGATCATGAAGTTTGCGCCGCCGCTGGAGGACATGCCGCGGCAGACGGGTACGCACGCGGCGGGCGTGGTGATCGGGGAGAAGGCGCTGATCGAACTGGTGCCGCTGACAAAGGACAAAGAAGGCAACGTGATTGCCCAGTGGGAGGCGGGGCCGCTGGAAGAGGCGGGCCTGCTGAAGATGGACTTTCTGGGGCTCAAGACGCTGACGGTGGTGCGCGAGGCGTGCGACAACGTGAAGCTCACGACGGGGCTGGAACTGGATCCCGACCGCTTGCCGCTGGATGACGCCAAGACCTTCGAGATGCTGGCGCGGGGGGATGCGGTGGGCGTGTTCCAGGTGGAATCCGACGGCATGCGCGACCTGCTGCGACAGCTGCAGATCAACAAGATCGAAGAACTCATCGCCATGATCGCGCTCTACCGGCCGGGCCCGATGGCCATGATCCCCAAGTTCATTGCGCGCAAGCACGGGCGGGAGCCGATCGAGTATCCGCATCCGCTGCTGGAGCCGGTGCTGAACGAAACATACGGCATCATGATCTACCAGGAGCAGGTGCAGCAGGCGGCGGGGGTGCTGGCGGGATTCAGAATGGGGCAGGGCGACGTGCTGCGCCGGGCGATGGGCAAGAAGAAACCCGAGGAAATGGCCAAGCAGCGCGAAGCCTTCACCGATGGCTGCGTGAAAAAGAAGACCTGTTCGCCGGCGAAGGCGGGGCAGATTTTCGACCAGATTTCGGAATTCGCGTCGTACGGTTTCAACAAGTCGCATTCGGCGGCGTACGGCATCGTGACGTTCCAGACGGCGTATCTGAAGGCCAACCATCCGGTGGAATTCATGGCGGCGATGCTGTCGTCGGAAATGGGGAACACGGACAAGCTGCCGGTGCTGGTGGCCGACGCGCAGAAGATGGGCATTTCGGTGCTGCCGCCGGACGTGAACGAAAGCGGCCTGCGCTTCACGCCGTCGAAGGGGGCGATCCGCTACGGGCTGGCGGGGATCAAGGGGGTGGGCTCCGCGGCGGTGGAGTCGCTCGTGAAGGAGCGCGAGGCCAACGGGCCGTTCAAGGGGCTCGTGGATTTCTGCGAGCGGATCGTGAACGGCGACGTGAACAAGAAGGCGATCGAGGCGCTGGTGAAGTGCGGCGCGTTTGATTTCACGGGGTTGATGCGCGGGCAGTTGTTCGGCGGCATCGAGACGGCGATGGGCTATGCGGCGTCGGTGCGGAAAGACAAGGCGGCGGGGCAGTCGTCGCTGTTCGACATGCTGGGAGGGGACGATGCCGCGGGCGTGGTCATGTCCGACAGGGACCTGCCGGTCGGCGAGCCGTGGCCGCAGAAGCAGATGCTGGCGTTCGAGAAGGAACTGATCGGCTTTTATATTTCGGGGCACCCGCTGCTGGCGTGTTCGTGGACGCTGGAAAAATACAACCAGTGCGATGCGGCCGGATTTGCCACGCTGCCCGAGAGGACGCGGACGCGGATCGGCGGGCTGGTGGTGAATGCCCAGAAGCGGTTCACCAAGCCGAAGAACCCGGAGGAATCCCCGCGCGGCATGCTGTCGTTCCGTCTGGATACGCTGGATGGCGCGGTTTCGGCCATTGCGTTTCCGGAAGCCTTCGAGAAATACGGCATCTATCTCCAGCCCGATGCGGCGGTGATGCTGTGCGGGAGCGTGCGCGCCGACAACGGGGGCGGGGGCAATACGCTGTCGGTGGATGAGGTGTATCCTCTGGAGGAAGTGCCTGCGCGCTTCACGCTGGGGCTGAGTCTGCACGTGAACGTGGGTACGTGGACCGAGCAGCGGATGAGGAGCCTGAAGGATGTGCTCCGGCGGCACGCGGGCTCGACGCCGGTGAATTTGTGTTTGCTGTATCCCGACAATGCCAAGGTCTACCTGCGCACGTGCGACAGCCTGCATGTGCGCGTGTCGGAGGCCCTGGTCAAGGAGTGCGAAAAGATCGTGGATGGACTCTATGTGGGAACCGTGAAGCAGGCTGGTCTGAAAGCGCCGCCGGAACCGAAATGGAAACGGCGCAACGGGAATTGAAATTCCCCCGTCCATTTGAAACAGTGAAGCGAACGATTCAACAACACAGGAATATATGAAAACCACAGGGATCGATTCGGATGTCCAAAACAATATGCCCCGGATTTTCTTCCTCGCCATTTCCGCCGCTCTCGGCGGATTTTTGTTTGGCTTCGACAGCGGGGTGATCAACGGAGCGGTCGGGGCCCTGCAGGTGGCTTTCAATTCCAATGCGGTGGGCACGGGCTTCAATGTGGCCTCCATGCTGCTGGGTTGTGCGGCGGGGGCCTTTTTCGCCGGAACGCTGGCGGACAAAATGGGAAGGAAGTGGGTCCTGATCCTCGCGGCGGTGGCGTTCATTGTCAGCGCGTGGGGTTCCGGAATTGCCAAGGGATCGGTGGAATTCGTGCTGTACCGCGTGCTGGGCGGGCTGGCGGTGGGGGCGGCCAGCATTCTGTCTCCGGCCTACATCGGAGAAATCGCGCCGCCGAAAATCCGTGGGGGGCTGATTTCCCTCCAGCAGCTCGCTATCGTGCTGGGGCTGTTCGCGGCGTTTTTCAGCAACTACTATTTGGCTTCCGTGTCGGGCGGCGCCAGCGAAGCGATGTGGTGGGGATTCAGCACGTGGCAGTGGATGTTCTGGATGGAGCTGTTCCCGGCCGGCGCGTTTCTGCTGTGCATGCTGGCCATTCCGGAGTCGCCGCGCTATCTGGTGGCGGTGGGCAAAACGGAGCAGGCGTTGAAGGTGCTGGCGGGTCTTTCCAGCATGGAGATGGCGAAGCAGCAGGTGGAGGAAATCCAGCAGACGGTCCGTAGCGAGCATCATCCGAAATTGTCCGACGTGCTCCAGGAGAAGACAGGAAAAATCCACCCGGTGGTCTGGGCGGGGATTGCGATTGCCGCCCTGCAGCAGTTCACGGGCATCAACGTGGTGTTTTACTACGGCGCGGTCCTCTGGAAGGCGGCGGGCTTCACCGAGTCCGATGCCTTGCTGACCAATGTCATCAACGGAAGCGTCAACGTGGTCTTCACGTTTGTGGCCATCTATCTGGTCGACAAGTGGGGGCGCAAGCCGCTGCTGCTGGTCGGAGCGTTGGGGCAGGCGGTCATGCTGGGACTGCTGGGCCTGGTTTTTGCCGTGGCCTCGAAGCAGGGCGGCGAAGGGCTGACGATGGAAGGCTCCGCCGGCTTGCTGGCGTTGATCGCCGCCAATGGATACATCGCCTTCTTCGCCTGCACGTGGGGGCCCATTGTGTGGGTGATGCTGGGCGAAATGTTTTCGAACAAGTTCCGCGGCGCGGCGCTGGCCATTGCGGGGCTCTCCAACTGGGTGGCCAATTTCATCATCACGATGACTTTCCCGGGCTTCTTGAAGCAATTCGGACTGGGCGTCTCGTATGGAATCTATGCGGCGTTCGGCGTAGTGGCATTTCTCTTTGTGCAGCGGTTTGTGAAGGAAACCAAGGGGCGCACGTTGGAGCAGATTTCGATGGATCAGGACTAAAAGAGCAACCACGGATGAACACGGATGGACACAGACAGGGAGAGAATCCTTTGGATCTGCATGACTCCGTGTTGATCCGTGGTTGAGCACCTCCTTAGCCGGCAATGGCCTTGAGGTCGGCGTCGGCGGTGGTGATGGGGGTGAGGCCGAACTGTTCGACGAGCACCTTGAGCACCGTGGGGGACACGAACGCGGGTCGGCTGGGCCCGATGCGGATGTTCTTGATGCCGAGGGAGAGGAGCGTCAGCAGGATGCAGACGGCTTTCTGCTCGTACCAGGAGAGCACCAGCGAGAGGGGCAGGTCGTTCACGCCGCAGTTGAAGACCTTGGCGAGGGCGACGGC
>CAYNHA010000043.1:0-20117 GCA_964397035.1 uncultured Verrucomicrobiota bacterium | reverse complement strand
AAAACGCCGCGCACCTTGCGCTTTTCGATCGTAAAACCGGCCGGCAGCGTGGTGCCCACGGGCGCGAACGGGTATTTCCCGCCCACGGCCACGTTCGGCGCGCCGCACACCACGGTCATTTCGGCCGGCCCGCCGTAGTTTACCTTGCACAGCGTCAGCTTGTCCGCGTTGGGGTGCTTCTCGATCGCGAGCACTTCGGCGACCACCACGCCCGGCACCCCGCCGCCCAGGCGCTCGATGCCCTCGACCTCCACGCCCGAGAACGTCAGCTTGTCCGCCAACCCCTCGACCGTATCCTCGAAGTCCACGTACTCTTTCAACCAGCTCAACGGAATTTTCATGTCTGAATCCTAAATCTTGTTGACCGCGAATGGACGCAAATCCACGCAAATGAATCCGGGGTTCCTCCCCCATTTGTGTTCATTTGTGTCCATTTGCGGTTCTTTCATTCTTAGAACTGCGCCAAATACCGCGCATCGTTTTCGTACAGGCGCCGGATATCATCGATGCCGAACAGAATCATCGCCAGCCGCTCGATGCCCATGCCGAACGCATAGCCCGTGACGGCCTCGGGATCGTAGCCCGCCAGCTTGAACACGTTGGGATCCACCATGCCCGCGCCCATGATCTCGATCCAGCCGCTATGCTTGCACACGCGGCAGCCCTTGCCCCCGCACATGTGGCACGAAAAATCCACTTCCACGCTCGGCTCGGTGAACGGAAAGAAATGCGTGCGAAAACGCGACTTCACGCCCGGACCCATCAGCTCGCGGGCGAAATGATCGATGTCGCCCTTCAGGTCCGCCAGGCTCACCTTCTCGTCCACATAGAGCCCCTCGATCTGGTGGAAGTTGGCCGAATGCGTCGCATCCGTCGTGTCGCGCCGGTAGCACCGCCCCGGGCACACAATCCGCACGGGCGGCTTGCGACTCTCCATATAGCGCGCCTGCACCGCGCTGGTCTGCGTCCGCAGCAGGAGCCCGCCGGGTAGATAGAACGTGTCCTGCACATCGCGCGAGACATGGTCCGCCGGCGTGTTCAGCGCGTCGAAATTGTAGTACTCCGTCTCCACGTCCGGCCCATCCGCCACCACGAAGCCCATGCGGCGGAACACCGCGCTGGTGCGGTCGATGAGCTGCTGGATCGGATGCAGCCGCCCGCGCCGCGCCCAGCGCCCCGGCAGCGACAGGTCGAACGCGCCCGCCTTGGCCGCCTTGGCCGCCGCCTCCAGCGCCGCCTTGCGGTCGGCCACCGCCGCCGTCACGCCCACCTTGAAGCGGTTCAGCGCCTGCCCCATCGCGGGCTTCTCCGCCGCCGGCACATCCTTCAGGCCCTGCATCAGCTCCGGCAGCAGCCCGTTGCGGCCGATGTATTTCACGCGCAGCGCATCCAGCGCCGCCAAGTCCGCCGCCGCCGCCAGCTCCGCCAGCGCCTGCGCCGTCCGTTCATCCACTTCCTGGATATTCATACAAGCTCCTCGATCCTTCGTTTTCCACACAATGGAAAACTTTTTCGCGATTTTTCCACACAATGGAAAAAATGTTTCCACACTGTGGAAAATTCCCGCCTATTTTTCCACACTGTGGAAAAATGGAAAGCACGAATTCGCGGGCAAGCGGGCCAGGGCCGCCGGGGCCGGAAAAGCATACCACGGGCTCCTCATGCGCCTTGACGCCCCAAGGAGACCACCCTACACTTCTGCTTGTGGAAGAGCGTGTTCTGTGGAGGACAACCCCATGAAAATCGCGGTGGCGGAAAGTGTTGACCCAAACGAACGGCAAGCCGTTCTGGAGTCTTTCGAGGCTCTCCGGCGGCAACTGGGGGAACCTCCCCAGTATCTCTGGGTAACGTGTTCCGCCTTGTACGACGTCCCCCGGCTCCTGGCCGCGCTCCGGGAACTGGCGCCTTCCGTGATCCTCCACGGCGGCACGTCCTGCCAAGGCATCATGGACAACACGGGGTACCATTCCCGCGAGGGATACGCACTGGGGCTGTGGGGTCTGGTCGATCCCGGCGGTTCCTACGGGGTCGGCATGGCCGAGATCGGCTCCACCCCGCGCGAGGCCGGCGCCGCCGCCATCCAGCAGGCCATTGAACAATCCGGACGCACCGGCGAACCACCCCAACTGGTCTGGCTGGGTAGCGCCCCCGGGAACGAAGAGGAAATCCTCCAGGGCATCGAGGACGTTATCGGCAACCGAGTCCCCATCGCGGGCGGCACCTCGGCGGACAACGACGTGGCCGGCCAGTGGAAGCAGTTCACCCGCGATCGGGTCAACCGCCATTCCGTTGTGGCTACGGCCATGTATCCTTCGGTCCAGACCCATTATTCCTTTCATAGCGCCTTCACGCCAACGGGGATCCAGGGCGTAGTCACCCGCTGCACCGAACGCGTGGTCCACGAAATCGACGGAAAGCCCGCGGCCCTGGTCTACAACCAGTGGACCGGCGGCAGCATTCAGGCGGCATTGGACGGAAACGGCGGCAGCGTCCTGTACCAGACATCCCTCCATCCGCTGGGATGCCTGGTGGGCTACTCGGGCTCCCATCCCTACTACCGCCTCTCACATCCAGCCGGGGTCACCCCCGACGGCAGCCTTTCTTTCTTTGCCCGCTTCGACCCCGGCGACCGCCTCATCCTGATGCAGAGCAGCGTGAACGATCTCGTCTCCCGGGTCGGCGTGGTCTCCCGCGCCGCCCTCGGCAAGGGCCGCATTCGCGGCGAAGACTCGGCCGGTGCCATGGTCGTCTATTGCGCCGGGTGTATGATGACCGCCCGGACCCGCATGGGCGAAGCCGCCGACACCATCCGCCATGCGCTCTGCGACCGCCCCTTCCTCGGTACCTTTTCCTTCGGCGAGCAAGGATGCTTCATCGGCGGTGAAAACCGCCACGGAAACCTGATGTTCTCCATGATCGTATTCGAATCGAATGAAACCCATACCCCGTGACCCCCATGGACAACCCTCTCCCCAATCCGCAATCCGCCATCATCCCCGAGCGAATCGACGACCTGTATTTCGACCTGGTCCAGGCCCGGGAGGAATCGGAACTCCGACTGCAGGAAACGGAACGCCTTCTGGATGGCCTTCCCCTCCTCAATGAGGCCCTGTCTCCCGGCGACATCTATGTCGGCATCCTGAACATGGCCCGCCGGGTCTTTGAATTCGAAGACGCCTTCATCCTGATTCCCGCCGAAAACGCCGAAGCCCGCCTGAAGGCCATCGCCTCCACCTCCGCCCCCTTCCGGGAAAGCCACTGGCCCATCCGCGACCGCTTCCGCGCCGTGCTGAACGGAAAGCCGCTGGCCGTCTACGACACCCGCCAGATCGAGGAATGGAAAAGCCAGCCGGAGGAATTCTGCCGGACCGCCGTCGCCGCCCTCCACGTTCCGCTGCTTGCCCAGGGCCTCACCGCCATTCTGGTCTGCACCAGCCGCCAGCGCGGGTTCTTCACCTCGCGCCACTACCATCTGGCCCCACGCTTCTCCGTCCTGGCCGTCCAGGCCCTCCGCAACGCCTCCCTGTATGGCGACATCCAGACCGAACGGGACGCCGTCCGGCAAATCGCAAGGAAGGAAGCCTTCATCGCCGACATCTCCAGCCGCTTCATCAATCTGACGACGGAGGAGACCGACCCCGCCATCCAGGAGGCGCTGAAAGCCATCGGGGAACTGACCCATGTGGACCGCTGCTACGTCTTCCTCATCGATGAAAGCCGCGACACCATGAGCAATTCCCACGAATGGTGCGCCACCGGCATCGCCCCGGCCATCGAAACCCTCCAGCAAATCCCCTGTTCCCTTCTGCCCTGGTGGATGGACGTGCTGAAGCAGTTCGGCACCATCCACGTCCCGCGGGTTTCCGAAATGCCGCCAGAAGCTTCCGCCGAAATGGAAATCCTGATCCAGCAGGGCATCCAGTCCCTCGTTGTGGTGCCCATCGTCTGGCGCCAAACTCTGCGGGGTTTCCTCGGCTTCGATTCCGTGCGCAGCGTACGCACCTGGACCAGCGAGGATCAGCGGGTGCTGGAAATGCTGGCCAACACCTTTGCCCATGCCCTCGAACGAGTCCGCACGGAAAAGCAGCGGCAGCAGATGGAGATCCAGTTGCGCCACGGCCAGAAAATGGAATCCATCGGCCAACTGGCTGCCGGCATCGCCCACGAGCTGAACAACCCGATCGGTTTCATCCAGAACAACTTCAATGCCCTGAAGGAAAACATGGATGTGGTCATGGAACTGCTGGCGGACTACCGCGAGCTGGCGCAGGACGCCGCCGCCTGCCCCGATCTGGCCGACAAGGCTGCCCGGATCGCCCGCAAGGCCGAGGACTACAAGATGGAATTCATCCTGGGCGACCTGGCCTCTCTCTTTGCCGACACCCGGGACGGCTTCAAGCGCACTTCCGCTATCATCAACAGCATGCGCGACTTTTCCCGCACGGACCAGGTTTCCGAAAAGGCCCCCTACAACATCAACACCGGCATCCAGAACACCCTGATCATCGCGAAAAACGAATACAAGTACCACGCCGAGATCAAAACTGAACTGGGCGAACTGGCCGAAATCCTCTGCAACGCGGGCCAGATCAACCAGGTGTTCCTGAACATGATCGTCAACGCCGCCCATGCCATCGCAGGCGAAAACCGGACAGAAAAGGGACTGATATTCATCAAAACCTATTTCTACGGCGGCAACATTTTCTGCGAAATCGCCGACGACGGCCCCGGCATTCCCGACGAAATCCAGGGCCGCGTCTTCGACCCCTTCTTCACCACCAAGGAGCCCGGCAAGGGAACCGGGTTGGGGCTGAGCATCTCCTACGACATCATTGTCCAGAAACACCGCGGTGGTATCCAGCTCGTCAGTCCAAACCATCTGGAAGGCACGAAAGGCACCGGCGCCACCTTCATCATCCGCCTGCCCGTCACATGAATCCCCCCCCCGTTCATCCGACCTGTCCGAGAAAGGATCCGCCATGAAAGTACTGTTTGTAGACGACGAACCCCACATCCTCCGCTCCATCCAGCGTCTGGTCATGCGGAGGCCCTACACGGCCCTGTATGCCGAGAGCGGAAAGGAAGCCCTCCAGATCCTGAAAACCAACGCCGTCGATGCCGTCGTCTCGGACATGATGATGCCCGGAATGAACGGCTATGAATTGCTCCAGCAGGTCAAGAACCTCTATCCCTCCGCCGCCCGGATCATTCTGAGCGGCTTTGCGGAGGCGAGGATCATCCAGAACGCCGTCATGCAGGGAATCGCCACCGCCTATCTCCTCAAACCCCTCGAAATCGACATTCTGGTCAACATCCTCAAGCAATGCCAGACCATGCGGGACCACCTCAACGATGCCAGCGTGCGCAATGCCATCCTGTCCGCCGGACCCCTTCCGGTGCTCTCCCAGCGCCGCCGGGAACTCCTCGCCTTGATCGAGGCCGAAAGCAGCGCCGACGACATCGTGCGGGCCGTCGAATTGGATTTCGCCGTCTCCACGAACATCCTTCGGCTGGCGAATTCCTCCTTCTACGGGCACAAGGCGTCGGTGGGTTCCATCAAGGATGCCATCGTCTTCATGGGCGTCGGCGCCGTAAAAAGCATCCTCTGGGCGCTAACCATCATCGATGAACGCCATCTGCCCCTCGATTCCTCCCTCCGTCTGCGCCGCTTACAGGACAATTCCGCGCTCGTCTGCCGCCTGACCAACGCCCTCTACAAGGAGTTGAACGGCCGCATGATCCCGGATGCCGCCCGCTCCATGGGCCTGATTCACGACATGGGCATGTTCCTCCTGGAAATCCGGATGCCGGACCGGATCCATGCCATTTCCAACATCCTGGCCCAGCCACGGGACCCCTCCCTTCCCCCTGCCGACATTGAAAAAAGCTCGTTTGGGGCCGGCCATGCCGAAATCGGCGCCTATCTGCTCGACCTCTGGTCCTTCCCCCGGATCTGCGTCATCGCGGCCCTCTACCATCATCAACCGGCACAGAACCACCTCTCCCCCGAAGAGCAACGCATGATTTCCATCCTCCACCTGGCCGACCGATATGTCTGGAGGAAATTCGGCCCCCCGGACCTCATGGCCGAATTCGGAGAATCGCCCGCAGCCTATGAAATCCTAGGCAAATCCAAAGAGGAAATGGATCTCGTCATTGCCAAGATCGAATCCTTGGACCAAGATGTGGAATCCGACGAATCCGAGGATCTGTAGCCATGAGAAAACCCGTTGTCCTGTTTGTCGACGATGAAGAGCACGTGCTGCGTTCCATCGAGCGGATCATCATTCGCGAACCGTACACCTCCCTTTTTGCCATCGGCCCCGCCAAGGCCCTGGAAATCCTGGCCATGCAGCCCGTCGATGTCATCGTCTCCGACATGAAAATGCCCGAAATGGACGGTCTGTCCTTTCTCTGCCGAATCAAGGAGCTCTATCCCCATATCGTCCGCCTCGTCCTGAGCGGCTTCTCCCAGGTTTCCCAGGTCGTGGCCACCGTCAACCGCGGCGAGATTTTCCGATTTCTAACCAAGCCGCTGGATGATCCCGACGAGTTCCGAACCGTCATCCGCACCTCCATCAAGCAGGCCACCCTGGAACAATGGGCCGCCAACCTGAACGAATGGACGGACTCCCTCTCCGGCCAGTTCGCCGCCTGCATTTCCGCCGTCTCCGGCATTGCCGAGGAACTGCGGACGAAATACGCTAATGAAACCGAGCGGCGGCGCATCATCGATGGGTTGAACCGCGAGTGCGCCGAAATGCGCAGCCTGCTCCAGGCTTTCAGGGAAAAGAAAATCCCGGATTCCGCCATCCCCCTTGCCCGGACCGCGGAACAACCCTGACCCCGGCCCGGACCCCCTACACCGTCGTCCAGGCCGCGGCTTTGCGGGCCAGGGCTCCGCGGATGCCGACGCCCTCGAGGCTGGCGACTCGTCCGCCGTTCTTGCGCGCGGCGAGGATGCGCTTGACGGCGACCGGCCCCAGCCCTGGCACGCGCAGGAGCTCGGCGCGATCGGCGCGGTTCAGGTTAACCGGGAAGCGCCCGGGGTTGCGGCGCGCCCAGTATTCCTTGGGGTCCACGTCGAGCGGCAGGTTGCCGGCGGCGTCGAAGCCGATTTCCTCGGCGGCGAATCCGTATTTGCGCATCAGGAAATCGGTCTGGTAAAGGCGATGCTCGCGTGTCAGCAGCTCCGCGTTGGTGGAGGTGCTGCGCTCGCCCGGCAAGGAGGGATCGCCCAGGCCGCGCTGGTAGGCGCTGAAGAACACGCAGTCCATGCCCATGCGGCCATACAGCCCGCCCATGTAGCGGACGACTTCGCGGTCGGTTTCGTCCGACGCGCCCACCACGAACTGCGTGCTGGTTTTCACGCGCTCGCGCGGAGTGCCCTTGGCGGTGAGCTCGGCGATGCGCTTGAGCGGGGCAATGATGGAGTGCAGGTAGTCCTTGCGCGCGGTGAGCTTGGCGAAGTGCTCCTCCCCCGCCGTCTCGATGTTGAGCGAAACGCCGGAGGCCAGCGAGACCGCCCGCTCGATGGCGGCATCCGACGCGCCGGGAATGATCTTGAGGTGCAGGATCCCGCGGTAGCGTTCGCGGTAGCGCAGGAGCTCGGCGGTGGCCAGCATGCGCGACATGGCGGCATCGGGATTCCCGCACACGCCGCTGGTGAGAAAAAGGCCGATGACCTCCCCCGCGTTCCAGTAGGGCATGAAGGCGCGGACGATTTCCTCGGGAGAAAGCGAACATCGGGGCGTGGAGTCGTGCCCGGCGCGCAGCGGGCAATACTTGCAGTCGTTGGCACAGGCGTTGGAAACAAGCGTCTTGAACATCAGGCTCCGCCCGCCGTTCTGGAGGGTGACGGGATACAGCCAGCGATCGTCGAGGCCGCGCTTGCGGCTGTCGCCCGACCCGCACGAGCAGGCGCAGGAAAGATCATATTGCGCGTCAGCCGAAAGGATTTTCAGCTTGTCGTGCAGATCGGGCGCTGTCCGGATCGATGTCATGCCACAAACGTAAGGGAACGCCTGTTCCATTACAAGAAAATATCTCAAATGCCACATATAGGCTTTTTCTAGTCTCTACCTTGATTGGCTGTGTTGACATTTTTAGACAGGGAGTCTAATTTTTCCTCAACGTTTCTCGATTATCCACAAGGAGACTCCGATGCAACTGACCGTGAGGGATGCCGCAACCGCTTTGAACGTCGCCGAAAAAACAGTCTACCGGTGGATTCAATCGGGCGGGCTTCCGGCATACCGGGTTGCAGGACAATACCGGATCAACCGCGCCATGCTGTTCGACTGGGCCACGGCCAAGCGAATCAATTTTTCCTCGGACGATGCCCAGCAGGAACCCGGCATGGTCGCCATGCCCACGCTGGCGGACGCCCTTCAGGAGGGCGGCATCCACTACCGGGTGAGTGGCAGCACGAAGGCGGAAGTGCTCAGGTCGGTGGCCGGCCTGCTGAAGCTGCCGGACCAGGTGAACCGGGAAGTCTTCCTCCAGGCGCTAATGGCCCGCGAGCAGCTTCAATCCACGGGTGTGGGCGATGGCATCGCACTGCCGCACGTGAGAAATCCGGCCGTAATCGAAATCACCACTCCCATGGTCTGTCTGTGCTTCCTCGAAGGGGCCATCGAGTTCGGCGCGCTGGATGGCAAGCCCGTCCACACGCTGTTTGTTCCCCTGTCCCCCAATGTCCGGGTTCACCTCCACCTGCTCTCCCGGATTTCCTTTGCCCTGCGCCATCCTCCCTTCAAGGGGCTGCTGTCCGGCGACGGTCGCCGCAATGAAATCCTGGATGCGGCACGGGCCTTGGAACCCGAGATTGCCAAACCCTGATCCTCCCTCATCCCAATGAAAAGGGCTCCGCTTTCGCGGAGCCCTTTTTCTGGATGGCGGCAATGCCCTATTCCGCAGGTACGTTGATCCTCACCCGCATCAGAAGATTGGATGCCGTGAAGGACGGCAACACCACTTCCCCGTTGGTGCTCTGCAACTCGACAATCTCCCGCCAATTCCAGTTCTGGTTGGTAGGATTAAGCTGATCGGCGGTTTCCAACACATAGCGGCACATCTGCCCGCCGGATTTCTCCATCCGCATTCGGCCGCCGCCCATCGTCCGGATCCGCAGACCATCCTGCTCGTTGGGATTGGTTCCCAGGAAGTACTCCTCGCGGTCGGAATGGGGATCCGCATCCTTGTTGCTGTTTGCCGTAAAGCTCCAGCCCGGCAACTGCTCCTCGATCCACGAATTCGGCACTCCATGCGTTTCGGTGCTGCTCCCCGGCAGACTAACCTTGGTGCCCGCCAGATTCACGAAGCTGAAGGCAAAATTGCCATAGGCGTCGGGGAGCTCCGAATTACCCAACGTGGCGCTGTCGCCCAGATAGCGGCCCGAAATGAACCGGTTGTCATTGCTGGTGCCACCCGTGACCATCAGACCCGAAATGTACAGGTTGGTCAAGCTGGAGGCATTCGTCACCCCGAAGGCGGACAACGGAATGGCGCTCTCCCAATTGGCCGCCAGCCGGCTGCCCATGCCGTATCCGCCGAATTGCGAAAGCCGGGCGCCTTCAACGGCCGCAAAGGCATTGCTGTTGCCGGGCGTCGTGAAGATGCCTTGGCCGAAATTAAACCCGCCATTGGTGTACATCTGGAAATCGAAGAACGTTCCGTCTCCCCACACATCGCCCAGCAGAATGGCGATGTTCACGGGCGGCTGGTACGCCGTGTTGTGGAGCTTGTTCAATCCTTCCGGACTTACGTTGAAGTTCCAGAAGTTGGGACTTCCTTCCCGGATTCCGCCCGAGAGGAAAACGATGTAGGCGTTGTTCTGGCTGTCCTGGGGCAGGCTGACGCCCGTGCCGCCCACGTAGAGGTTGGAGGCATCGCAGTTCACATAGATGCTTCCAAAACTGCCGAATCCATTTGTGCCGCTTGTTATGGCTGCGCCACCCGACGTATTGAAATCAAACACGTCGTTGGTATTGTCCGGACTTCCAGGCAGGTTGATCGCCGGGGTATGCACCACCATCCGGAGGGCGGCCCCTTCGCCAATGATGGCCACGTAATTCTGGCCGCCGTTGTTGTCCCATGCCTGCCAGCCGCTGGGAAGAACACCCTGCACGCAATACTGCACCCGCGTCCCGTCCGGGAACGTCCCCAGATTCACCTGCCAGCGATCGTTGTTGTTGGTTTCGCCCACCTTCGCAAAAACCGCCGTCAGCCAAGTGGCCCCGTCTGCGCTGTAGACCAGGGAAACATTCGTGGAGGCTCCGACCGGCCATGTTTCGCAGACAACAATCAGCGGGTTCGTCGTGGTGATGGAGCCATTTCCGGGCGTGTGGACGGTATTGCCCACCCACAGGGTTTCGGCTCCTCCCCCGCTGTTGCTCACCGTGATGGAGTAGTTCAGGCTCCGGTTGTTGTCCCAATTCGTGGTGGTGCCATCGGTCGCTTCGACGTAATACTTGATCACGGTGCCGGCGGCAAACTGCCCCAGGGAGGAATTGAACCATTGCCCGCCCACGGAACCCCAGCCTGCATTCGGGGCCATGTTGGTGCGGATCCAGCTTGTCCCGCTGTTGGTGCTGTAGCCAAGGGTCACGCGGGTCACGGAACCAGAGGGACCCACTTCCGTGTTGATGAAAACCGGCGTGTCGTCTTTCACGTCTCCGTCGACGGGATAGTTGTGGGTGCCGCGGATCCAAACGGCCACATTGGTGCTGCCGCCATCCCCGCTACTGCCCGACTGCTCACCCACCCAGACATGAATGATGTTCGACCGGTTGGTGTTGCCGCGGTTGTCCACCGCCTGCACGTAGTAGTCGATCAGGCAATTGGTCTGGCCCGCAATGGTCGCCATGTAGCGCTGGGCGCGGGCGGTTTCGTTGGGGACCTGCGGTCCCCTCACGGTGGGCCACCAGTCATTGGTCATGGCCACCGTCTGCCAGGCGCCGACACCAGGGCCGCCGGCAAACGTTTCGTTTTCCGTGGAGCTAATCGGCCAGTTGCCGTCGTTGTCCCTGCGCCAATACAGCGTGGCGCTCTGTACGCCGTTCACGTCGTCCACGAAGGACCACACCTGGAAGTTGGAAGACAACGGACTGGCCTCATCCCACATCCGGCCGCCCGGATTGTACGGCGTGCGCTGCGGGGGGAAAATGCTCGGGCCTCGGTGGTCGTTCGATGAATTGCGCGCGATGACCTTGTTGGCCTCGGCAATGGCCAAATTGCAGGCGCGCGTCACATTGCCATCCCACGGATTGGCACGGTCAAAATCCCAATACCAGTAGCAGCTCGTCTCGCCGTTCAGGTAAAAGTGCCAGGCCTTGGCCGTGTCGTTGCCAATGCCCCACTCGACGTCGTTCATGTCCTTGGAGCCGGAGAGATAGCTGTTTTCCATGTCATCGGCCGTGAACACGCGGTTCTGCGCCGCCACCAGCACGCTCCAGGACCACATGTCCGGCATTTCGCCGCTGCGGTTTTCATAGGCCAGCCATTTCTCGTAGTAGGGCGTTCCGCCATCGATGCCGATCCAGCTTCCGGGCTCGACATGGATCACATCGCTTGCATTTGGCGGAAACAGGCTCAAATAATCCTGCACGCTTGTATATTCGAAATCGGCGTTGCCCGCGCACATGTCCACGAACGCCTGCTGCTGCCCGTTCCAGGCATCGGAATTCTTCATGCCGTAGTTGTCGCCATCGCTGTGGCACAGCAGCAGCATCGGCTTGGATGCATTGTTGTTGGCGGAAATCTGGCTGCCCCACACGTTCTGCGGCTTGAAGGCGCCATAGCCCCCGCGCCCGTTTTCATTGCCTTCGTAGCGACCCGCGGGGACAGCGATGATCTTTTTGATTTCTCCCGTCCAGGGATCCACGTGGCGCGTGTAATGAGGCTGGTAGGACCACGGGGCCAGCACTTTGGTCGGCGCCCACACGTTCTGCAATCCCACCCAGGTGCTGGCCAGATTCGTCGAACTGCCGTTGCGAACGTCCGCACGGTTGGGACGGCACGAACTGCCGCTGCTCCACTCGAAATCCGACACCGTGCGGAACAGGTGGCCGTTGTCCACGATCACCCATTCCAGCCCTTCGGCCACGAGCGCCGGAATCATGGAACTGTCGAATGCGCATTCCGGAGGCCAGAATCCCTTGGAATACGCCCCGCCCGTCCCCCACGCGTCCTTGTACTGCTCCTTGTGCAGCTTGATCTGCATCCGCATCGATTCCACGCTCGTCAAAGGCATCAGGCTGTGGTGGTAGGCAATGCCCACCAGGTCGAGCCGCGAATTCCCCGAACTGGTCTTCAGGTTGTTCCGCGCATTGCGGATGTTGCCCGCCCATCCCGAAGGATCCCCCCAGAGCACGGTGTTGTTTTCCGTCAGCGAGCCCGAATAGCTCATTTGCGATCCGCCATGCCCCGAAGCCTTGGCCACCGCGCCCGCCGGCCAGTCGCGATAGCAATTGTAGCGGTCGCCATCCCACACGTTGCCTTCGACGTTGAAATTGTAGCGCCCGTTCGCATCGGTGCTTTTCACCGATTCATAGGGAAAGTAGATCGGCTGGTGCATGTGCCACAAATGGGTCACATGCATCGGCACGGCTTGGGCGGCGCTGGCGGCCGCCAGAAGTAATCCTGCAAGTCCCAGTCTCGTCATGGTTGTTTTCATACGGATCTTCTCCCTGCCCGCAGTCTACCAGCCGGGGGCGGTGACCCCGGCCGGATACGTCCATCGACTTGCCAACCTCACCGCGGTCGGCGATTCGGGACCCAGCTACACTAATTTCCGATTCGTGCGAACGGCTCCGTATACGCATCCGAATCCCCCCACTCATACGAAGAGTTGTAGGATTCCACGCCCGGGGTATCCGTTGTGGCCGCGCTGTTCGGGATGGTATCCATCGCCGACTGCGAACCCGCGCCCAGCATCACGGCAATGCCCGAACTTTCAAGCTGCGCCTTGGTGACTCCAATGGCGGTCATCGGAATCTTGATCTCATAGAAGCTGTCACGCTCCGTGCGGGCATGGCCGGTGACCTTGAAGTTTTCCAACGCCCCTTCGCCATTGTTCCGATTGTCGCAATCGCGCACACCCCAGACGGAGTCCGCAATCAGCGCTGCGCTCTTGGCATGGGAAATGCCCCAGTTGGTACAGCGGTTGTAGGTTGTCCCCATCTGGGCATCGCCGGCCCAGGTGTTGCCCGCCAGAGCGGTCGACATGAAGGACTGCCACAGGCTGCCCGCCATGTAGATCTGGAAGTCCGGCGTGTTGGCCCCCGTCCAGCGGTTGCTCTTGCTCCACATGTCGCCCGTGCTGCCGCCGCTCTTGGTGTCCAGCGTCATCCACATCAGGATGCCGTCGTTGCGGTTGATTGGATCGCCGCTGCCGGCATTCGCGCCGTCGATGACGTCGGTGATGTCCACCATCTGCCAAGCCAGGTAGATGTTGTTGTCGTCCCAGCAGGCCCACAGGTGGGTGAAGTCGATCGGCGCCTCGTGCGTGGTCCAGTTGGACCCCAGAGTCCGGGGATCGTCATTGGCCACGTCCAGCGCGATCAGCATGTCCGTCGCCCATTCCCCGCCGGTGTTGGAGCCATCGATGGTGATGCCGGACGAACGGTATTTGCCTTTCGTCGGATTCGTCGAATACGGCTTGCTGCCGCCAGGCGTGAAGCCCCCGTTGACGCTGACGCTGTAGTTGTTGTTGCCGTTGTTGTTCCAGGTCGAATTGCCCTGCGAGTCCTTCGCTTCCAGCGCGTACTGAATCACCGTGCCGGCGGAAAAGGCGCCGATGTTCACCGACCACGTGTCGTTGCTGGCGTTCGAAGCGCCCTTGGTCATGTTGGTGTAGGTCCAGTTGGCCCCACCATTGGCGCTGAAGACCATGCCCGCCGCCACCGCCGCGCCCAGGGGCGCCGTCTGGAAGGAAACCGTCAGGGCTTCGTTCGTGTCCCAGGCGCCGGAGGCCGGATCCGTCCCCACGTTGCCCGTCCATGAAACCTGCTGGCTGGCTTCGGTCTTGGTGAAGGTGTAGACCTTCTGGGTGCTGACACCGCTGACCGTTCCGCCATTCAGGGTCAGTGTCCGGCTCTGTCCATTGGTCATGCCCGCACCGAAGACAATCACCGTGCCGTTGGTGTATGACGTCACGCTTCCCCCCTGCACCAGATAGGTCGAGGAGGTCACGTTCACGCCGCTGACGCTCAGGGTCACGTTGAGGTTCGTCGTGCTGAAACTGCCACCGGCGGGGGTTGCCCCCACCGTCACGCGATCCACGGGCTGGTCCACCGGCGGAACATTCACGCGGACACGCATGACCGCAGCCGTCAGGCTCAGGTTGGGCATCGCAATGTGGCCGTCCGTGCTCGACACCGTCGAATGCGGCGTCCAGTTCCAGGCGCCGTTGGTCACCGTGTCGGCCACATCAACCACGTACGTACAGAGCTGCCCGCCCACCTTGTACACGCGGGAGGTGCGTCCATTCATCATCGTGAAGTGCAGCGAGCCGTTCGTCTTGGGATCCAGTCCCGCGAAATAGTCATTCCGATCGGGACGTCCGTCGTGGTTGTAGTCGCTCGTCGCCGTGAAGGTATAACCCGTGCCCAGGTTTTCCTGGATCCAGGAATCCGGCACACCCAGATCCGCGCTGGAGCTCGGCGGCAAGACCTTGGTTCCACCCAGATTCACGAAGCTGAAGGCAAAGTTGCCGTAGGCGTCCGGCAGCTCGCTGTTGCCCAGCGTGGCGCTATCGCCCAGATAGCGGCCGGAAACAAACCGGTTGTTGTTCGAGGTCGAGGCAGTCACCATCAGGCCCGAAACAAACAGGTTCGTGAGTTCGGTGGCGCTGCTCACCCCGAACCGGGCCAGAGGAATTGAGCATTCCCAGTTGGACGCCAAACGGCTGCTCAGGCCGTAGCCGCCGAATTGCGAAAGCTTCGCGCCCGCAACCGGTGCAAAGGCAGTGCCTCCGCTCGGCGTGGAAAACACGCCTTGGCCGAAGTCGAATCCACCGTTGGTGTACATGCCGAAGTTGGTGAACGTTCCGTCGCCCCAGACATCGCCCAGCAGGATCGCCATGTTCACCGCCGGCTGGAAGGCCGCGTTGTGCAGCTTGTCAATGCCTTCCGGCAGTCCATTGAACGACCAGAAGTTCGGCGCGCCCGCATTGGTCCCTCCACCCACGAACACCATGTAGGCATTGTTCAGGCTGTCGGTCGGCAAGGCCACGCCGGTTCCGCCGATGTACAGGTTCTCTTCATCGTAGTTCACATACACGCTGCCGAAGCTGCCGAACCCGTTGGTTCCGCCCGTGGTGGCCGCCCCACCCGTCGTGTCGAAGTCAAACTGGTCGGTCGGATTGTCGGGGCTGCCCGCCGTCGTGATGACCGGCGTATGCTCCACCATGCGCAACCCGCCCACTTCGCCGACAATGGCGCGGAAGTTATTTCCGCCGTTGTTGTCCCACGTTTGCAGCGTAGCCGACTGCGCCACCACCGCAAAGCTCAGCGTGGTTCCATCCGGATAAGGCCCCATGGTCACGCGCCACACATCGTTCTCGGGCGTAGCGCCAATGGAGGACAGCACCGCCAACTGCCAGGAGGCGCCGCCATTGATCGAATAAGCGATCGCCACATTGGTGGCCGCACCGATGGGCCACGTTTCGCTGGTGATCTGAATGGTGGACGAAGACGTGATCTCGCCGTTCGCCGGAATGAAGCGAGTGTCGCCCACCCAGAGGCTGCTGCTCGCGCCGTCGCGGATGGTCAACTGGAAGTTCTGTCCGCCGTTGTCATCCTTGTTGGTGCTTGTGGCGCCCGTGGCGGTGACAAAGTAGCGCACCTGGGCATCGGCCGGGAACTTGCCGATGTTCACTTCATACCAGTTGCCGCCCTCCGAACCCCAATCGGCTTTCAACGCCAGGTTGGTCTGGGTCCACGTTGTCCCATTCGTGCTGTAGGAGGCCTTCACGGAGGTCACCTGGCCGGAGGGCCCCGCCTCGCTGTTCAGGTAGATATCCGTCAGGTCGGTGGCATCGCCATCGTTCGGGTAGTTCTTCGAGTTGCGCACCCAGACACCCGCCGACTGCTTGACCGTCAGCGTATAGTTCAGCCCGCCGTTGTTGTCCCACTTCTTGTTGCTGTTGGCGTCGGCGATTTCGATGTAGTACTTGATCACCGTTCCCGCCGGATATTGACCCAGGCGATGGAAATACCACGTCCCGCCCGTGCTGGCCCAGTTGGTCGCCGTCATCGCCACCGCCTGCCACGTCGTGCCGCCGTCCGCGCTGTATCCCACTTTCACGCTGGTTACGGTTCCCGTCGGGCCCGCTTCCGTATTGATGAAAATCGGATCCGCCGCCGTCGCGGTCCCATCCACCGGCGAGGCATGCGTGCCGCGAACCCACATCTCGGGAGCGGCCAAACCCGACACGAACACCTTGGTTTCCTTGCCCGATAGACTGAAGGAGAGACGCCCGCCGCTCACCGTCACCTTTTCCGACGTGCTGAGCGCGTTGACGAATTCCGTGCCATCGGGCTTGCTTACCTGCGGATTGATCGACTTGCTGCCATCCGCCGTGTTGAGCGCCACCAGCGCTTCCTCCGTGTCGTACACGCGGCTGAACGCATAGGCCCCCGCGCCACCTTCCTGCCAGCGCTCCGTGAAGGAGCCGCGCGTCAGGCTCTTGTAGGACGCGCGGGCCTGGTTCAACGCCTTGACGTGCTGGTAGAGAGGCGCATCCGTCGCCGCCAGCTTGTTGCCCTGCGCGGGACCGGGCTGGAATCCCTTGTCGAACATACATTCGCGCTGCCAGTCGCCGTCGTCGGGATTGTCCGTCGACTTGTTGCTACCGTTGTAATGGCCGCCCTGATTGAACACGTGCTCCGTGCCGTAATAGAGACAGGGCACTGGCGAAGCCAGATAAAGGAAGCTGAGCGCGGGCTTAAGTTTCCAAACCGCGTTGCCGGTGTCCGTCCCGCTGATTTGCAGGGAAATGCGATTCAAATCGTGGTTGTCGATGAACGACACCAGCCGGTTGGCGCCCACGCCGTATTGGCTCACCTGCCCCATCGTATTGCCCAGGTTGCCCGTTCCGTTGCCATCGCCAAACACGTTCTTGATGGTCTGGCTCATCGGGAAGAACAGCGCGGAATTGAATCCATATCCGTCCGAACAGAAGGACGCCAGATCCGAGTTGTTGTACGTGAAGAGCTCGCCGAACATGATGAAGTCCTTCTTGCCCCTGTACGACGCATGGTCGCGAATGCCCTGCGCCCAGTTCCGGATCCACGTGAAATCCACATGCTTGATGGCGTCCACGCGGAATCCGTCGCAATCCGTCGCATCGATGAGGTTCTTGAACGCCTTCAGCAGGATGCCCTGGACCGCGGCATTGTCGCTGCTGTTGCCGTTGTCCGTGTTCAGGTCGTCCGTCCCCTTGAACTGCCCCTTCTTGTTTTCCGGAGAGGAATCATAATTGCCGATCGTGCCGTTGTTGTGAAAGTAGTTCAAATTGTCGAACGGCGCCGGATGCTTGTTGCCGTCGTTCCACCACTGGAGGGTTCCGCCCCCCCCGTTGTAGTAGTTGTCGGCGTCGCCGCTCAGGCCGTTCTTGTCGCACATGTGGTTCGGCGCCACGTCGAGGATGACGTAGATGCCCGCGGCATGCAGTGCATCGATCAGTTGCTTCAGTTCCGCGAAAGTCCCCATCGCCGGATCGCATTTGAAGAAATTTTCCGGGTGGTACTGGTGGTACGGGGTGTAGCGGGTGTCTTTTCCCTGATCGTTCATCTGCACGCCGGAGATCCAGACGGCCCTGACTCCCATGCCGGTCAGATAGGAAATGTTGCTGCGCAGTCCATTCCAGTCGCCGCCGTGGTGGAAATTGCGAACCTGCGGGAAACTCTTGCCGTCGCACTTCCACGAGGATTTGTAGCTCCCCAGCTGATCCGTCCCGGAATCCGCAAACCGGTCCGTGAACAACTGGTAGATATTGATGTCGCGCCAATCCGCCGGGCTCGGCGTGTACGTGAAGCCCGCCTCATTTTCCCGCGTCTTCAATCCGTAGGTGGCGTCGTTCACGCCCCAATCCCCGATTCCGCTTTCCTCTGCCCAACTCGCCGCCGGCAAGAGAAACAGCACCGTCACCACGCACACCAACCACAGGCCCAGCTTCACGGATTTCATCATCACGACTCCTCGGGGATTTTGATTCAGACGGACGAGCGCCCACACATCTTGTAAAACGGTACACCGCCAGGTTGGGCTTGACAAGCAAAATTGAAACGTTTTTCCAACCTTTTTTAACTCCTTTGCGGAATTGCTATTACGCCCCTCTTTCGCTACGGTCTGGGCATGAAAACGCCCCTTCGCTTCCGCGATTTGCCCCGCCCCGATTACACCGGCGGCAGCCTTCTCAACCTGATGTCTTCCATCATCCGCGCCCGCCACGGACGCTCCCCTCATCCGCCCCTGCGCGGCCTCCCCCCCACCGACATACGGCCCTACAAAAAGGTGGTACTTCTCCTCCTCGATGGACTCGGTTCCACCCAACTGCACCGGTTCATCCTCGCCGGAAAAGGCCGGAAATTTCTTGCCCTTCACCCTTGGCAAAACATCACCACCGCCAGTCCCGCCACCACTGCCGCCGTGGTCACCACTCTTTCCACCGGGGCCTCCCCCGCCGAACACGCCATCCTCGGCTGGCATCTTCATCTGCCCGACCTCGGTATGGAAGGCACCATCCTGCCGTTTGTCACCCGCACCGACACCCCCATTGCGCCACCCGATTTTCCCCTTGCCAAATACCTTGCCCTCCCCGCACCCCTTTCCACCATTCGCGGGCGCCGCGTCCTCATCTCTCAAGGCACCATTCCCACCAGCCGCACCTCCATGGCCATGCCGTGGTGGACCGAGCGCCGTTCCTTCCAGAACCTCGATGGCCTGTTGCGGCAACTCCGCGCCTTTGCCCGTTCCCCCGGCCGCGCCTATGCCTATGCCTATTGGCCCGACTATGACTCCCTCTGCCACCAATACGGTCCCAACGGACGAGTGCCCTCCAAACATCTGACCGAAATCGATGCCCTCCTCGCCCGCGCCCAACGCGCTCTTGCCGGAACCAACACCCTCCTGTTCGTCACCGCCGACCATGGCCACATGCAAACCCACACCCCCCTCAACCTCGCCACAATCCCCGGCTTCTACGACACCCTCGCCACCCTCCCCTCCGGCGACGCCCGCATGGTCCAGTGTTTCGTTCGTCCGGCCCGCGTGAAGAAATTTTTGCAGCTCACCCAAACCACCCCCCTCCTGGGCACCAGCGTCTGCGTTTCCCACGCCGAAATCCTCCGCTCCGGCCTTCTCGGCCCCGGCAAGTCCCACCCCGCCCTCTCCAACCGCCTCGGCGACTTCACCCTTTTCGCCGCCCCCGGCCACGCCTTCCTCTATCCCCCCGCGCTTTCCACCTACAAAAAAGTCAAAAAAGGCAACCACGGCGGCCTCTCCGCCGATGAACTCCAGGTTCCGCTCTTCGTTGTCCACCCCTAGCACCGGCATTCGAGACCCTTGCAAACCTCCTGGCGGAGTTTGTGCAGAAGTATTCAGAATTCTGCTCTTGGAAAACGGAGTTTTGCAAGAGCCTCATTCGTCTTCAACCGCACGAGTGCTCCCGCTCATTCCTCTCCTTGCACTTTCACTTTCGGCTTGCGCGCGGCCCCTGCTCCCGATAGGGTTCGCGTGCCATCGAAAAAGCCGGAGTGGCGGAATGGCAGACGCACCAGACTCAAAATCTGGCGCCTTCACAGGCGTATGGGTTCAAGTCCCTTCTCCGGTACCAATACAGATCGATTCGGATTTTCGATTATTTTGTCGTGGAGAGGTGCCGGAGTGGCCGATCGGGCCCGCCTGGAAAGCGTGTATACCTCAAAAGGGTATCGAGGGTTCGAATCCCTCCCTCTCCGCCATTTTCAAAATGCCTTCCGTGTGCGGGAAGGCGGCCTACAGTTCCGTGTATTTCTTGGCGGAGCCTTTGGATTTGCGGATGGGATATTTTCTCGCGTTGATGCGGATTTTCTTCCGGATTTCGGTCGGCAGGTCCAGGGCCATGTGGTCGG
>CAYNHA010000042.1:0-24694 GCA_964397035.1 uncultured Verrucomicrobiota bacterium | reverse complement strand
GGTGAGCTTGGCCATCGGGAAATTGCGCTTGCGCAGCAGCCGGACGATTTCCGTTCCGACCGCGCCGATGCCAACCATGCAAACATTGTATTTCTTCATTTTGATTCCTTTGTTTTCTTTGCCGCAGAGGGCACAGAGAGTGATGAGCTCTGTGGTCCTCTGTGTTCTCTGTGGCGAAACGGCTGTTAAACCGCCGAGGCGATGAGGTCGCCGACTTCGGTGGTGCCCAGGCCCATGCGTCCGGCGGCGAGGGACTTGATCTTGCCGCCGTTGAGCGACGTGGTGACGGCCCGGTCGATGGCCTTGGCCGCTTCCGTCTCGCCCAGAGTGTCGAGCATCATGCCCGCCGCGGCGATGGCCGCGATGGGATTGATGACGTTCTTCCCGGTGTACTTCGGGGCGCTGCCGCCCATGGGCTCGAACATCGAGACGCCTTCGGGATTGATGTTGCCGCCCGCCGCGACGCCCAGGCCGCCCTGGATGATCGCCGCGATGTCGGTGATGATGTCGCCGAAGAGGTTTTCCGTGACGATCACGTCATACCACTCGGGCTGCTTCACGAACCACATTGTGCAGGCATCCACGTGGTTGTAGTCCTGCTTGATCTCGGGATAGTCGCGGTCGCCCATTTCCTTGTGAGAGCGGACCCACAGGTCGCCGCAATGGGTCAGGACGTTGCACTTGTGGACGAGCGTGAGCATGTTCTTCTTGTTGCGCCGTCGGGTGTATTCGTAGGCGTACTTCATGCAGCGGTCGACCACGGGGCGGCCATAGACCATGACCTGCGTCGCGATTTCCATCGGCGTGCCCTTCTGCACGGCCCCGCCCACGCCGGTGTAGATTCCGCCGGTGTTTTCGCGGATGACGACGAAATCGACGTCCTTGGGCTCCTTGTCCTTCAGCGGGCAGTCCTCGGTGCGGTAGAGCTTCACCGGGCGCAGGTTGATGTATTGGTCCAGCGCGAAGCGGGCCTTGAGCAGAATGCCCACTTCGAGGATGCCCGGCTTCACGTCCGGATGGCCGATGGCGCCCAGGAAGATCGAGCTGTGCTTGCGGAGTTCCTCGACGGTGGAATCCGGCAGCGTCTCGCCGGTTTTCAAATAGCGCTCGCCGCCGACATCATAGGGGGTGTAGTTGAGCTTGAAGCCGAACTTTTGCGAAGCGACGTCCAGAACCTTGACGGCCTCGCGGGTGACTTCGGGTCCGGTCCCGTCGCCGGGAATCAATGCGATGGAGTATGATTTTTTCATAAGGGCGGCCATTTAATAGGGGGTTGACCGGCAAAAGCAAGCCGGAAGAGAAAAAATAACCAAAAATTTGCGACCTTCGTTTTCCGCGGTGTTTCGGCGGGTCCCGGACGTTTTCCACCGTGTGGAAACATTTTTTCCATTGTGTGGAAAAACCGCGAAACAGTTTTCCATACTGTGGAAAACCCGGGAGGAGGCTGCAAAAAAATCCCGCGTTTTTTGCATTGTTTTTCGGAAGAAGTCGGGCACAATGCCCCGAAATTTGGAGGAGATGAAGATGCGAAAAATTCTGATGAGCCTGGTGTTGGGAATGGTGCTGGCGAGCGGTTCGGGGGCGTGGGCCCAGGAGTCCGATGCCTTCACCGCGAAGTACAACGCGGTGCTGAGCCGGTTGCAGAGCATGGGCCACGGCTACTATTCCGAGAAGGAATGGGCGCAGATCGACGAGAGCGTGGAGGACCTGGTGCAGCAGGCGGCGAAAATGGACGATGGCGACGCCATCGTGAAGGCGGCCGTGATCAAGGCGATGGTCCTGAGCGATATGCGCCGCCGCCATGCCGAGGCCGTCCGGGAGCTGGTGGCCACCCGCAAGAAGGTGGCCCGGATGGAGGGCGTGGATGCCTCCAAGCTGTATGTCAAGGAAGCCGAAGTGCAGGCCGAGGCCGGCGACGCGGCGGCCGTGCAGGCGGTGATCGCCGAATACAAGGCCAGCAAGTATTATGATCCGAAGCCCTATGCGTGGTCGGGCGGGACGAAGCCCGGCGACCCGCTGCTGGTGGCGCGTCCGGGTGCCACGGGCGGCGATTCGCTGCCGCTGACGATCATGGAAAAGGCGCTGGTCCGTGCGAAGAGCGCGCCGGGCATTTCCTTCCCGGATGCAACGCTCACGGACATCTATGGCCGCAGCTTCACGCTGTCGAGCCTGCGCGGCAAGGTGGTGCTGGTGGACTTCTTTGCGCGCGGCTGGAAGGTGTGGGAGGAGAACCTGCCGCAGACGATCGATTTGTGGAACCGCTACAACGCTTCCGGTTTTGAAGTGGTCAGCATTTGCCTGGAGCCCAATGCGGCCGGCCTGGAGGCCATCGGCCTGCCGTGGTCGGTCGTGGCGGGGGCGCCGGCGTTGACGCGTCCTCTGGGCATCTTCGGCGAAACCACCAGCTATTTGCTCGATCGCAACGGCATGGTGATTGCCCGCAATCTGCGTGGACAGGATTTGGCGTTTGCGGTGCGCCGCGCGCTGGGCAAGTAAGCCTACGAACGTTTCCAATGGCCTCTCCGGTGTTCCATGGATTGGCCGGGGCCGGGTTGGCCTATGCTTGGGCGGGAGACCGGTGTCTCCCGCTTTTTGCATCCCTGAAAAAGGCGTGGAAGCTGTTGACCGTTGGCGCCGTGTTGGCCTGCCTGCCCGATGTGGATTACCTGCCGGGACTGGCGCGGGGATACCTGAACACCACGCACCAGCAGTTCACGCACAGCCTGGCGTGGGCGGGGCTGGTGTCGGCGGGGCTCTGGGCGGTGGGACGGGCGTTTGCGCCGGAACGGTTCGGCGGACGCATGGCCGTGTTTTTGCTGATTCTGATCGGAAGCCATCTGGCGATTGACCTGGTGACGGTGGACCGGCTGGCGCCGTATGGTCTTCCGTTGTGGGCGCCGTTTTCCTCGACCCCGGTGCGGGGGCCGTGGGCCTGGCTGCCGGCCTGGGACAAGACGGCGCTCGCGGATGTGGGAAGCCTCCGGAACCTGCGGGCGCTGGGCGTCGAACTGGGGGCCGGGGTGTTGTGCGTGGCGGCGTGCGTCGCCGCAAAGAGAGGCTGGACGCGGCGCGGGGGGCCGCTATGATGCCGACCATGAGCGAATCGACCCCCATTGCAATGCCCGAAACCCTTGGCGTGATTGCCGGACTTGGCACCTATCCCTGGCAACTGGCGCGTTCGGCCCATGCCCAGGGTGTGAAGCGCGTGGTGGCGTTTGCCTTCCGGGGCGAGACGGAACGGGTCATCAAGAAATACGCCGACGAAGTGGTCTGGCTCCATCTGGGCCAACTGGGCGCTCTGCTGGAGGCCGTGAAACAGGCCGGGGTGACGAAGCTGGTGATGGCCGGGCAGATCAAGCCGACGCGCCTGTTCAGCCTGCGCCTCGATGCCAAGGCGCTAACCATCCTTCGGCAGCTCAAGAAGAAGAATGCCCACACGATTTTCGGGGCGGTGGCCGACGAGCTCAAGGGCATCGGCGCGGAGCTGCTTCCGGCCTACTGCTTCATGGAAACCGAAATGCCCGCGGCCGGCGTTCTGGGGCGGCGCGCGCCCGACGAGCGCGAGCAGGCCGACATCCGCCTCGGCGCCAAGGCGGCGAAGGTGACGAGCGGACTGGAAATCGGCCAGACCGTGGTGGTCAAGGATGGCACCATCCTGGCCGTGGAGGGATTCGAAGGCACGGACGAGACGATTTTGCGCGCGGGCCGCCTGGGCGGCGCGGGCGGCGTGGTGGTCAAGGTGGCCAAGCTCGGGCACGACATGCGCTTCGATATTCCCATCATCGGCGAGCGCACCTTCACCATGCTGAAAAAGGCCAAAATCTCCTGCTTGGCGGTGGAAGCCAGCCGGACCATATTGCTGGCGCGGGAAAAACTGGTGGCCGAAGCCGACCGGCTGGGCATCGCCTTCGTGGCGTTCGATGCCGCGCAAGTGGATTCGAACTAAGCAGTTCCCCCTTTCAACAGGAGATCGAGCAATGGCGGAAGAACAGAAGAAAATCCGGATGGGCGTGGTGGGGGTGGGGAGCCTGGGCCAATGGCATGCGCGCATTTATTCGGAGATGCCCGATGCCGAGCTGGTGGGCGTGTACGACCACGACAAGAAGCGCGCCAAGGAAATCGCCGAGCGCTACCACACCGAAGTCTATGCCACGATGGAGGAACTGGCCGACGCCACGGAAGCCCTGAGCATCGTGGTGCCGACGGACAAGCACCGGGCCGTGGCCGGAATGGTGATCGAAAAAGGGCGCCATGTGCTGGTGGAAAAGCCGATTGCGGCCAGCACGGAGGAAGCGGAAGAATTGGTGAATCTGGCGCAGAAGAACGGGGTGATCCTGCAGGTGGGCCACGTGGAGCGGTTCAATCCGGTGCTGGCCGTGGCGAATCCGGGGAAGCAGCAGCCGCTCTACATCGAAGCCTTGCGCATCGCGCCCTATCCGCCGCCGCGTTTCGGCCTGTTGCCGCGCGGCACCGAGGTGAGCGTGATTCTGGATTTGATGATCCACGACCTGGAAATCATTTTGCACCTGGTGCAGTCCAAGGTGGTGGACATCCGGGCCGTGGGCGTTCCCATCCTGAGCAAGACGGAGGACATTTCCAACGTGCGCCTGCGCTTCGAGAACGGCTGCATCGCGAACGTGACGGCCAGCCGCATCAGCATGGAGAAGCAGCGCAAGATCCGCATGTTCCTGCCGGATTCCTATGTCTCGCTGGACTACCAGGAGCAGACCGGCAAGATCCTGCGCAAGAAACTGCTGGGCATCGCGAAGGAGGAAATCCCCATCCACAAGGGCGAGCCGCTGGCGCTGGAGCTGCGGGCGTTCGTGGATTGCGTGCGCAACCGGTCCGAGCCCGTGGTGAGCGGGGAGCACGCCGCCGAGGCCCTCAAGCTGGCGGTGGCCATTTGCCAGAGCATCCGCAAGGGCCAGACTTGATGAAGCGTCTGATGATCGTGGCGGGCGAGGTGTCCGGCGACCAGCATGCGGCACGGCTGGTGCGCGACCTGCGCGCGGCGCGCGGCGACGTGGAGATCTTCGGCATCGGCGGAGATGCCCTGCGGCGGGAGGGGGTTCGCACCCTGGTGGATGCGCGCGACATGGCGGTGCTGGGTTTTTTCGAGGTGCTGGCGCGCTATCCGTTCTTCCGCCGCGTGTTCAACCAGATGACGGCTCTTCTTTCTGCCGAGAAGCCCGATGCCCTTCTGCTGGTGGATTACCCCGGCTTCAACCTGCGTCTGGCCGCCAAAGCCCATGAATTGGGCATTCCGGTGCTGTACTACATCAGTCCGCAGGTCTGGGCCTGGCACAAGAGCCGCATTCCCAAGATGGCCAAAATCCTGGATTTGCTGATGGTGATTTTTCCGTTCGAAGTGGAGGTCTTCAAGGACACGGGGCTGAAGACGGTGTTCGTGGGGCATCCTCTGGTGGAATCGGTCCGGCGCACCCTGGCCCATCCGTCGCCCGATCTTCCGTGGCCGCCGGGAAAAAGGCGGGTCGCCTTGCTGCCCGGCAGCCGTCGGCAGGAAATCCAGCGCATTTTGCCGGCGATGCTGGCGGCGGCGCGCGAGTTGCGGCGGCGCGATCCGGACACGTGCTTCCTGATTCCGGCCGCCAGTTCGGAAATGGCCCATTTGATCGAGGCGCAACGGGCGGCGCTTCCCGAAGAAGAGCGACGGACGATCGGCGTGGTGACGGGGCAGATGCGAGAGGTGGCCCGGCAGGCGCGCGCCGCGATGGTGTGCTCGGGAACGGCCACGATGGAAACCGCGTTGCTGCGCTGCCCAATGATCGTGGTATACCGCACGGCCACCCTGACCTATTGGCTCGGGCGGCACCTGATCCAGGTGAAGTGGCTGGGCATGGTGAACCTGGTGGCCAACCGCACCCTGTGTCCGGAATTCATCCAGAACGATGCCACGCCCGCCGCCATGGCCGATGCGCTGGGGCCCTTGATGGAGGACACGCCCGCCCGGCAGGCGCAGTTGACCGGCATGGAGGAAGTGGCTCAGGCGCTGGAGGGCGAAGGGGTTGTCCGTTCGGCCGGCCTGCACGTGGCCGAGGCGCTGGGTGGAGGTCTTGATTTGCCCCTGCGGGTTGGGTAGGCTGGAAAATGGTCAGGCACAGGAGACAGAATGATGAAAAAGGCTGAAAAATTCGGGTGGCTCGTGACGGGTGCGATGGCCGCGGCCTTCCTGTGGACGGTTCCCGCCGGGGCGACTGATAGCCGCGTCAGGGTGGAAGCATCCTCCCTGTTTGTGGATCCTCAATCGGCCTGGGCGCGCGACATCGAGTTTTCCGATGTGCTGGAGTCGCCGCCCACCGGGCGCCCGCGGCGCCTGGATCACCGGAACTACATTCCCATGCGCTTGAAAGAGGCGGGGACGGTGTGGGTGTCGCAGGACCGCGTGAAACGGTTGCCCGACCTGGTCCAGGGGGACAGCTATCTGTTCCGGGGAACGGTGGATCAGTTTGATCACAATTACCATGTCATTGTGAGCGAGTGCGTTTCCGAATCGGTGCCGGAACCGGAGCCGGCCGCCGAGACGGTGGCCGCGCCGGAAACGGAAGAGGTTTCCGCGGAGGAAAAGGCCGCGATTTCCGAGACGCTGCTCCAGGTGCTGTTGCTGGATGCCCAGAGCAGTCTTGACCAGTTGGCGCAGGCCAACCAGATCACGGTTCCTGAACTCATCGCCGCGCAGACCGATGGCGGGCAGAGCATCGCCGAGAACATCGTCGCCGATTCCATGAAAGGGAAGGATGTTGGGGACAACAAAACGGCCCAGGAACTCATGATTAGCGCGGTGCTGTCGCTCCTGCAGATGCAATCCACGCTGAAGACCACTCCGCAGGATGCGGACGAAATTGTCGATCCGCCGCTGGAAGTGGCGACAAATGTCGCCGACGAGGCCGAAGTGGCTGTGGCGGTGGCCGTGGAAGGGCCCATGATGCCGGTGGTGGAGGAGACGGAGATGGCCACGGTGGTGGAGGACGTGGATGGGCCCATCATTGGAAATACGCCCGAAGCTGCGGCCCTGGGTGCCACGCCGGAGGGCCCTGTCGAAAGCGAAGAGTTGGCCATGGATTCCGAATCGACCGGAGAGGTGCTGCCCCTGACGGACTGGACGGGGACCGAAGGGCAGGCCTCGGAAGTGTTGCCAAATGAATCCGGCGTTTCCGAAGGGATTGCCGGGGAAATGACGGATGTACTTCCGGTGGCGGAAGCGATTCCCGCGGGAGCGGAAGGGATCGTAGGGGGCGCGGAAGGAATCGTAGTGGAGGAAGGGACTCCGGTCCCGGCTGCCGTGGAGCCCCAGGAACTGGCCAGCGAACCCGCCGGTGAGCCCACCCTGGCGCCGGAAATGGCGGCTGTCGTGGATTTGCCCGGTGAAGAAGCCTTGCCGATGGCCGCCGAAACAGCGGAACCGGTGGATGAGACGGCTCTGCCGCCGGTCGGCGATTCGGAGCTGGCGGCCTTGCCGGATGCTGTTGCGACTCCGGAGCTTCCTGCGGTGACCGAGGTTGAGCCCGAAGCCTCTCTGCCTGCGGAGGTCCCCGATCGCCTGACGGCCGCCGAAGAACGCAAAGCGGCCGCCCTGGCCCGGGCCGAGCAGCGCAGGGCCGAACGGCAGGCGGAATTGGATGCGGCGGCCCAGAAAAAGGCCGAGGAAGAGGCCGCCCGCGAAGAGCTGGCCCGCCAGAAGGCAGAAGAGGCGCTAGCCCTCGCGGAGGCCAAGCGGATGGCCGAGGAGGAGGCGAAAGCCGCCGAAGAGGCCCGCAAGGCCGAACTGGCCAATCAACGGCTCATGGAGAAAAAGGCCAAAGAAGAAGCGAAGGCTCTCCGTGCTGCGGAGAAGCGGGCGAAGCAGGAAGCGGCGCGTGCCGAGAAGGAAGCCAAGAAGGAGCAGGAAGAAAAAGCCCGCTTGCTGGCCCTTCAGGAAAAGGTGGAGGCCGAGGCCGCCCTGCAGGCCGAACAGCAGAAGCGGGAAGAGGAAGCGCGCCTCCAGAGCGAGATGGAAGAGCAGATTCGCAAACAGGAAGAAGAAGCCGCGCGCGCGGCAGCGGAAGAAGAGGCCCGTTTGGCGGCGGAGAAAGAACAGCAGGCCCGGCAGGAGGCCGAGGCGGAGGCCGCCCGTTTGGCGGAAGAAGCGGCGCTGCAAAAGGCCGCCGAAGAAGCGGCGGCCCAGGTGGAAAGTGCTCAGGAAGCCGCCGTGGAGATCCCGGCGGAAGACGCCGCGGCGGCCGATTTGCTCCGCATTCAGGAAGAGGAGACCGCCCGGATCGCTGCGGAGTCTGCCCAGCGGCAGGCGGAATTGGATGCCGAGGCTCAACACCAGGCAGAGGCTTTGTTGATTGCCCAGGGCGTGTCCGATCAAGCCCGCCGCGACGCCGAGGCGAATGCGGCCCGGATTGCGGAGGAGGAGGCTGCCCGCAAGGCCGCCGAGGAGCGCATTCAGCAAATGGAGCGGGAAATCCGCGAGATGGAGGCCCAGACGCGCCAGATCGAGGAAGAACGCAAGCAAGCCGAACTGCGACGCATTCAGGAGGAAGCCGCAGCCCAGGCAGCTTCCGAAGCTGCGGAGCGGCAAGCCCGCCTGATCGAGGAGCGCGAGCGCCAGGCGGAGAGCATCCGGGTGGCCCAGGAAGTGGCCATTCAGGCGCGCATCGATGCGGAAGCCTCTGCGGCCCGCATTGCAGAGGAAGAAGCCGCCCGCAAGGCCGCCGAGGAACGCGTCCGGCAGATGGAACGTGAAGTCAAGGAAATGGAAGCCCAAGCCAAACAGACTGCACTGGTGCCGCTTCTGCCCCCGGTTGTGGCTCCCAAGAAGGTGGAAGTCCAACCTCTTCCCAAGGTGGAGGAGAAGAAAACGCCACCCGTGGATACCGGTGATCTTCCGGAATGGATGCAGCCCGTGGTGTATTAAGCCGGTTTCTTACGGCGCGGAATCAGCGAAGCGCCAGGAAGATCGGAATCAGCAGCAGGGCCAGGAAAAGAAGGACGATCCAGACCAGATTCCGGTGGAGGGGGCCGCGTCCGGGAAATTCGTAGCCGCAGATGGGGCAGCGGTTTTCGTTGGCCGCCACCTCCACTGCGCAGCCGGGGCATTCGCGTGTGCCGAAACGGGCATGGGGATCGATTCTCATGCCCTCGATCATAGACAGGATGATCCGGGGTTTTCAAGATTCTGGCTTCTGGAGTTCGAGGCTTCTTGAAAATGGGGGGATGGACGGAGTAGGATACGGCCGTGAGGAAGGATTTTTCATCCATGGAGCCAAGCCCGGAAACCGATTCCGAAGCCAAGCGCATGGCGGCGATGGATCAAATCATCCATCAGATCGAAATCCTGCCTCCCATGCCGGAGACCGCGATGAAGCTGCGGTCCTTGGTTAATCGGCCCGACGTGGACTTTCCGCAGGTGGTTCCCTATATCGAAAAAGATCCGGGCCTGTGCGCGGATTTGCTTCGCTTTGCGAATTCGGCCGCAACGGGCGTGGGCCATCCGGTGGAAACGATTGGGGAGGCCGTCCGCTATTACGGGATGGACAACCTGCTCCACCACATTTGGATTTTCTATTCCAACCAATTGATCCGGGAGTCCTTCCGTCCGCTGAAGCATTTGGAGGACTATTTTGTCCACGCCGAACAGGTTTCGACGGCCTGCACCCTGCTGGCCCGCCGGGCCGACCTGGTCTTTCACGACCAGGAAGTATGCAAGGTCGCGGGGCTGTTGCACAACATCGGCAAACTGGTGGTATTGCTGGCCACCCGTCAGTGGGGAGGGGCCTTGGACGGAACTCCGTGGGGGCATTGGCAAACAGCCATGTCGGAGGAAGAGCAGGCGTATGGCCTGAACCATTGCGAAGTGGGGGCCCGCTTGTGTGAAAAATGGAACTTCCCGGAAAAACTGTTGAGCGCCATCCGTTATCATCATCAGCCGTTGCGTGGCGGCGATCTGATTCCCCTGGCTGCCTATGTCTATCTGGGAGAGATTCTGGTCATTGCCGACTTGCCCATGGAGGTGGTGGTTCGCGATTTCTCACCGGAGCACCTGCGGGTCTTGAGCCTGTCGGTGGACGACCTGAAGCTGGCCCGCGCGGAATTCCTGAAGTTGTATCCGGGCGCTCAGTAGGTGAACAGGTCGGACAGGGTGTATTCCTTGCCCGACGCCTTGTTCAGGGCGCGCAGGATCTTGGATTTGACGTTGGGCGTGAGCCACCGGCCCTTGCAGGCGCGGGTGACCATCTTGCGGGTGATGAATTCGGCGGAGGCTTCCGCTAGGTCGCCTGTCTTCAGATTGTGCTCGGCCATCAGCCGTGCAATGGGCTGTTCGCCCAGATTTCGTTCAAGGTCGGAGTTCATTTCGGAGGGCTTGTATCATTTCCGGTTGGAGCAGGGTAGCGGATTCTCGCCTTGATCTCTTCCTGCCCAACGGCAAAGATGGTCGAAGCGAAAGGGAGCGTGCCATCATGAACAAGGAATATACGGTTTCGCGCTACATTCTGGACCGTCTGCATCAGGCTGGCGTGGGCCACCTGTTTGGTGTGCCGGGCGACTACACGCTGGATTTTCTCGATGAAGTGCTGGCCAGCCCCATCCGCTGGGTGGGCACGTGCAACGAGCTCAATGCGGGCTATGCGGCCGATGGCTACGCCCGCATGAACGGCATCGCGGGAGCCGTGGTGACCTACGGCGTGGGCGGGTTGAGCATCCTGAACGCGGTTGCCGGCGCCTATGCCGAGCAGGTGCCCATGATTGTGGTTTCCGGCGCGCCCTCCACGCGTCGCAAAGCCTCCGGCGCGCTGGTGCACCATCTGGTGGACAACTACCAACTCCAGTTCGATGTTTTCAGTAAGATCACGGCCGCCTCGGCGGTGCTGTCCGATCCCGAAACCGCTCCCGCCGAAATCGACCGCGTGGTGGGCCAGTGCATGCGGCGCAAATTGCCGGGCTATCTCGAGCTGCCGGCCGACATGGCGTGCGCTCCGTGCCGCCGTCCATCCGCCGATTGGACCCTGCCGGTTCCCGCGTCGGACCCGGCGGCCCTGGCCGAGTGCGTGGCCGAGGCCGTCCGCCGCTTTGACCCGGCGAAGAATCCCGTCTTGCTGGCGGGGGTTGAACTGATGCGGCAGCGACTGGGCGCCGAGGCGCTGAAGCTGGTGGAAACCGTCGAAATCCCCTTTGCCTCGATGCTGAGCAGCAAGAGCCTGCTGCCGGAGTTCCATCCCCAGTTTGTTGGAATCTATCAGGGCGGCTGGAGCCTGGAGAACGTGCGCCGGCAGGTGGAGGAATCGGATTGCCTGCTCTCGCTCGGCGTCTGGATGACGGATTTGGACACGGGGCTGTTCAGCGTTCACTTCGACGAGAACCGTGTGGTGTCCGCCGGGGGCGGAAGGGTGCGGATCGGCCACCACATCTACGACCAGGTGCAACTGGGGGATTTCGTGCGGTCGCTGACCCTGGCTCTCCGGCCCCGTTCCTATGTCCAGTCGCATCCCGCGCAACGTCCGGCCTTCAAGCCGCCGTTTGCGGCGAAACCGGCCTGCCCGCTCACGGCCCCGCGCCTCTACGAATGCGTGGATGATTTTTTGGAGGACCAGATGGTGCTGCTGGCCGAGCCGGGGGATTCGTTCTGCGCCGCGCCCGATTTCATGATCGAGGAGGCCGAGAACTTCATCGTGCAGACCTACTATGCCTCCATCGGCTTCTGCACGCCTGCCGCGCTGGGCGTTGCGCTGGCCCGGCCCGGCAAGCGGCCTGTCGTGCTCACGGGCGACGGCGCACTGCAAATGACCGCGCAGGAAATCTCCACCCTCATCCGCCAGCGGTGCCCGGCCATCGTGGTGGTGGTCAACAACGATGGATACCTCATCGAGCGCGAGCTCCACGAGGACGGCGCCTACAACGACATCCAGCCCTGGCGCTATTCCCGGCTGCCCGCCCTGTTCGATCCCGATGGGGCGGTCTCCTCCGGCGTGCGCGTCACCACCGAGGAGGAACTGGTGGCGGCTTTGGCCACGGCAAAGGCACAGAAGGACAAGGTTCACGTCATTGAAGCGTGGCTGCCCAATCGCGATTGTTCCAACGGCCTTCGCCAACTCGGGCAAACCTTTCGGAGTCAGAAAAAATAGGCGCTTCCGGGCTTATGGGGGGGAGGGGGATAATTCCAGCAATTCCCAGCCCCCTTCTTCGAGCAGGTTCATGGGGTTGGCCATGCCGAGGTAGAGGTGGTCGGGGGTGGAGACCATGGTGCGGACGCCATAGGTGGAGGGGTTGCCAAGACCTTGGCGGGAGACGGCCTGGGCGGGGGCGGAGCCGGAGGAAAAACGGAAGAGATCGGCGCCGAAGAAGTCGGAGGGGCGGAGGTTGTTGGAGAGGAGGTAGAACTGGAGCTGCAATTCCTCGAGGGGGGAGAGGAAGAGGGGGAGCTGGTCGAAGATCACGTAGCTGAAATCCATGGTGCCCAGATGGAGCTGGTTCTGGAAAACCTCCATGGTCCAGCAATAGTTGTTGAAGGGATTGCCGAGGCCGGAGGTCCCGTAGAGCGGGCGCGCGGCCATGGCGTTGGGGGCGAGGACCCATCCGCCGTCGGCGGGGGAGTATTTGGGGAGGAGGGCTTCGCCGTAGAGCAGCTCAATGGCGGGGGGGGAATTCGACTCCCCAAAGTCGCTGCCTCGGAACACGGCGATGGCGCGGTGGGTGCCGAGGGCCGTGGCGATTTGGGCGTCTTGGTTGGTGGAGGAGCCGTAGACGCGGGCGTGGGCGGCGGCGGCGAGGCCGGGGACATGCATGGTTCCCCAGTAGAGGTGGCCATCGAAGGAGGCGAGGGCTCCGCCGCCGTAGGTGGCGGCGGTGACAGGGTCGGGTTCGTAGTCGCCGACGCGCCAGACGCGTTGCCAGGAGGAGAGGTGGGCGGAGGAGAGGCCTTCGGACGGAATGGGAGGACTCATCCACAGCGCGGCTTGGGTTTTCCCGGCGGAGGGCCACGTGGAAACGAAGAGGCGATCTTCGTGGACGGCCAATTCGACGCCGGGCCCGTCGAGGGCGCCGATGACCTCGAAGGCGAAAGGCCAGTTTGTTGCGCCGGGATCGTCGTTCCAGCGCAGAACGGCTCCGCCGCCGCCGGTTTTGCCGACGGCGGTATAGAGGGCGCCATCATGGAACAGCCATTTGCGGATGTTGTTGTATTGGGACAGGGTAGTGGAGGCGAGGGGTTCTTCCGTGTGGGCGTCGAAGGCGAAGAAGTTGAGTCCGCCGTTGGTGGAGAGGGCGGGACCGGCGAGGAAGACGATGGACTGGGTGCTGGAGGAGCTTCCGGGCCAGGCGCCGGCGGAGCGCAGGCCAACCGTGGAACGCAGGCGCTGAAGAGAGGCGGGAGGGAGGAATCCGGAGGCGTCGCGGGCGGCGAGGTTGGAGGAGGCGGGATCGTAGCGGAAGATCCGCGGAGGGCGCCAATCGCCGAGCGTGGCCGGGACACCGAGAACCTGGGAGACATAGCTGTGGCCGAATTCGGCGACGTAGGAATCGGTTTGGTGGGCGTTCGTGGAACCGAGGTAGCTGCCGAGCACGAGGCAGTGGACGTTGGCGGCGGTGCCGAACCAGAGTCGGTTTTCAGCTTCGGCGAGTCCCCAGACATAGGCCTGGTTGACCTTGGGGATGCTGGAGCTTCCGCAGGGCGGGGGTGTCAGCGCGGGATTGGAAGGAGGGGGCGGGCCCATGGGGGGGATGCCGGAAAAGCATTCGTCGGGTTCGGCCTTGGCGAGCAGCGAGATGTCCACATCGTTGGCGACGGGAGAGAGAGTGCCGCCGGTCATGAGGACGCCCAGGTCGGAGTGGTCGCGCCAGTAGGCACGCAGATCATCGCCCGAGAGGGCCGGGCCGAGGCGTCCCAGCATGGACCAGCGGCCAGTGCCCATTTCAATGGACCACTGGACGTCGGACTCGTTGATGTAGTTCCAATCGCTGTTGCCGGATGAATAGGCGAAAGGCCAAACGTGCCACGACCAGCCTTGGGCGAGGGAACTGTCCTTGGCTTCGCTCCATCCGTTGCCGGGGGGGTAGGCGTGGACCCATTGCACATCGCTGGGGACGAACCAGTGCCATTCGCCCGTGAGGACGTCGTAGGCCCAGGGCCAATCAAAATAGACCCATCCGGCGGGTTTCCACGCGGAAGCCGATTGAACGATTGCCACGACCAATCCCCATGCCGCCAGCCATTTCTTCATCAGGGAACTCCCGGTTCGGTTTTGATGGGCGCCAGTGTCCTATGGTTTCAAAGGCGGACGCAAGCCGAAATGGAAAAAATCAAGGGGCCGAAGACGAAAAAAAATGAGTATGCCGACCGCTGCAAGGGCCAAGGCGCAGACAAACTCCGTCCACGTAGGGTAGCGTGGAATCACCGTATTCCTGTCAGGTCTTCACGGCTCACCCAACGGTTGGACGGATGGTGTGGATGGAGTGATTTTGCTCAAAAGGTCTTGTGCGCCTTTGTGCCCTTGAGCCGCTGCCATGTAAATCAGACGAAGGGCCTCTGTCTCGTTTGTTCCTATATGCTGTCCGTTTGCGATCAAGATTCCGAGGCTGTACTGCGCCTCTGCAAAGCCCTGCGCGGCAGATTTTCGAAACCACTGAATGGCTTCCAGTTCATTTTTTTCAACGCCACGTCCGTGGTAGTAGACCATGCCCAAATTGAATTGTGCCGCAGCGTTCCAGCGTTCTGCGGCTTGGCGGAACCACTTCACGGCCTCTACTTGATTCGTTTCGACCCCTTTCCCCAAAGAATACAATTTACCGAGTTTGACTTGTGCGCCAACGTCACCTCTTTCCGCCGCCTTTTTGATGCGTTCAAATTCAGAGGGGGGCTTTCGGTCACACCCGACGAGCCCTGTCCAAGAAAGGATGGCGATGAGAAATAGTCTTTGAAACAGAGAATGTCTATTCATGGCAGTTGTAAATGGGGTTATACTTGATTTTGTCTTTCACTTGAAAGACCCTTCTCCCATGAAATCATCCTTATGTTGCGTGCGCCAGTGGTTGAAGGCACGTTCAGAAATGGAGCGCCGAACGCAAAGCGAGAGCGGTGATACTCCAACGTGCTTGGGCGAGGTGTGGATTCTTTTCTGGGCGGGTTCAGGGTTAATGGGGCTTATGCTGCTCCTACGTTTTTTGTCTGGCGGGGGAGGTTCCTTTCCCTTTGATGACACCTTCATCATTTTGGAATATGCGCGAAACTTTTTTGAGCGGTTCGAGGTGGCCTATAACTCTGGGGTGCCATCGTCCGGAATTACCTCGCCGGCTACCATGGCGTTGGTTGCGCTGGCGTATAGTGGGATCCGCGACTGGACAACGGCCGCCTTGTTCTCGAGCTTTTCGGGATGGATTCTCACGTTGATTGGAGGTTTTTTTCTCGCACGGAAGGGTTTGGGGGTGATGGCAGCGAGGGTGTTTGCCTTGCTGTTTCCCATCAGCGGTCGATTCTTGTTTCATGGATTGTCCGGCATGGACACCCTGCTCTTTTGTGCGACCGTTTTGTGGGCACTCTATTTTGTTTTGTGCGATCGCCATTATGCCTGTGGGCTGGTTCTTGGATTGGCTTGGATGATTCGGCCTGAATCAGCATTTGTAGCCCTTCCCGTTGGCCTGTGGGTTTGGTTTCGGTTCGGTTTTCAACGGTTTCTTGTGTTGGTCCTTTTGGCACTCGCTGTGGCCTCTCCTTGGATCGTATTTTGTCTGCAGGACACGGGATCAATTTTTCCGGCTACGCTTCTCGCAAAAACATCGATTCAATCTGGAGGAAATGCAGGGGGCTTTGATTTTCTATTCAAAGCCTTTGCCTTTTGGAGCCCGACGGATACTTATTCGCCCATGATGAACTTGCATCCGGTGGAGATTCGCCTTGTCGGATGGGACAAACTACTTCATGGCGCACCCATCTTAATCGCGGGATGGTTGGCCATCCTCCTGACTCGTCGTTCGGGGTGGCCGCTTCTTGTCCTCATGGTTGCCGTGCTGGCGATCCATTTTGGCGTTGTGTTTTCCCGAGGGGCCTATCTGGATTTGAATTTTCATCGCTATTACATTCTAAACTATCTATTCTCCCTGTTCTCATCTGCTTACCTCCTTTCTCTCCTGTTGGAGAGTTCGCGAATTGGACTTCGCCGGATGGGCTTTGTGGGGTTGGCAGTTCTGATGCTACTGTCCGTTCGCGATGCCAAACAAGTGGCGAAGGTCTACCAGTATTGGTGTCGGCACACCTATCTTCTCGATGGGCAAACCGGGCTGTGGATTGGAAAATTTCTTCCGTCCGATGCGATCATTGGCCTTCACAATGCTGGGTGCGTGAAGTGGTTTGGTCAGCGAAAGACAGTGGATTTTGCCGCGCTGACGACCACGGGAATGCATGAACGGCGTAGGCGCGATGGATTTCTTCGTTTGGTGCACGATGAAGGGGTCCCATAGGTTGCATATCACGGGGGGGAAGTTTGGGCCAAGTACGGATTTCCGCACATGAGTAAAAGCCCCTACTTTGAGAAGTTGCAGGCGCCAGGCCGGGGAGTTTATCGGGTCCGGCAAGACTTATTGGCCAAGTTGTTTGCGATGGAGAGCGGGAAGGGGGATGGCGAGAGTGGCCCGCATGCGAAGACCGATCCTTAGCAGGTGTGGGGCCGTTTTTCAATGTCGAGGATTTCCTTGTCGTCGCCCAGGGGGCCTTCGACCGGGAAGGTCCGGTAGGGAACGGTCCGGTATTCGCTGACGCCCCGGAGCTTGTCGAGGATGTCGGCGATGGAATCCACGGTTTTCTCGCACTCGCGGATTTCGTTCAGTTCGGCGGCGCCGGAGACCTGTCCCTTCAGGAAATGCAGGTGGGCGCGCAGGATGGAGGCCGGCTGCCCGATGTGGTGGCAGGCCGCGCCCAGGCTGTTGATCATGACGCGGTGCCGTTCCGCCTCCAGCAGCTCCTGCTGCTGGGATTCCAGCAGGGCCACTTTCTTCCGCAGTTCCTCCAGGATGATGTTGAGGAACTCCTCCACGTCCCGGACATCGTTTTCGGATTCATGCAGGATGATTTTCTCGGGAAGTTCGCCCTCGGCGATTTGCTTCAAATACTGGCGGAGGTGGGAGACCTTCTTGTGGTAGCGGTTGAGCAACAGGTAGCCGCCCACGGCCACGAGGCAGACCAGGCCGCCGAGGAGGAGCTTGGCGGGCAGGGAATAGGTGTCGTCGGCCGCGAACAAAATGACATAGCAGATCACCATGTTCGGCAGGATGGCCATGAGGGCGGTGGCCGCGCCGATTTGCCGGCGGGTCCCGCGGGATTCCATCGACCATCTGTTTTTCCAATCCGTCGCCATGCTGTGCCCTCCACTGCCGAACCGGCTGACACCGGCACCACTCTACACGAAATCCCGGACCGTTGTGCAACACTTTCGCGGGGGAGGGAGCGTTTTGGCCCGTCCGGGGCTTCCGGCGCGGCCCATTCCGCGGTTTTCCACCGTGTGGAAACATTTTTTCCATTGTGTGGAAAAATCGGGAAAAATTTTTCCATACTGTGGAAAAACGGGTCTTTTAGGGTTTTGGGACCGTTTGGGGCGGCGTGGCACGGCTTGACTCGGAGGGCGGGGGGCGGGTAATGTGGCGGGCTGTATTCAATTCCCTAAAGTTCTGAAAGGAGGGTCCACACCCCATGAATGTCGTTGTTGAAAATGTTGGTCCGTGCCGCAAGTCGCTGAAGGTGGAGTTTTCCGCGGAGGAAATCCAGAAGGAATACGATGAGTCGCTGGCGATGTATGCCAAGCATGGCTCCGTGAAGGGATTCCGCCCGGGCAAGGCGCCGCTGGCCATGATTCGCCGCCAGTTTGACAAGCAGATCATCGAAGGACTGCGCGATCACCTGCTCGCCAAGGGGTTCCAGCAGGCGCTGAAGGAGCACAAGTTCGAGCCGATCGCGGAAATGAATTTGCAGCAGTCGCCGCTGAAGGCGGGCGAGGCGTTCAATTTTTCCGTCGTCCTGGACGTGGAGCCGGAGTTCGAGTTGCCGACGTACAAGGGCCTCGAGGTGGAAGCCAAGAAGGTGGAGATTTCGGAGGAGGCGCTGAGCCAGGCCATCGACCGCTATCTGGAAAACACGGGCAAATATGAAGATTTGACGGAGGACCGTCCGGTCAAGGCGGGCGACATGGTGGCGGTGGATTACACGGCCACGGTGGATGGCAAGCCCATGGCCGAACTGTCCGACAAGGCCAAGGGCCTGGCGACGGGCACCGATTTCTGGGTGATCGCCAACGAGGAGTATTCCTTCCTGCCCGCGTTTGGTCCCCAGCTGGTGGGCCTGAAGGTGGGCGATGCCAAGGATATTTCGGTGACGTTCGACGCGCAGTCGCCCATCGAGGAACTGCACGGCAAGACGGCGGTGTTCGCCTCGAAGGTGAAGAAGATCCGCGCAAAGACGAAGCCGGCGATGGACGAGGCCCTCTTCGCCTCGTTGCATGTGAAGGACGAGGCCGAGCTGCGGGAGACCTTCCGCGGCCTGCTGAAGAACGAGGCCGAAGGGCAGGAGCGCTCCCGCCGCCGCAACCAGCTCATCGAGGCGCTGCTGAAGAGCGTCACGCTGGATGTGCCCGAGACGGCCGTCCAGGACGAGTCGCACAGCATCGTCTATGAAATGGTGCAGGAAAATTCCCGCCGGGGCGTTCCCGAGCAGGAAATCCGCGACAACCTCGGCAAGATTTCGGAATCGGCCAAGGCGGCGGCGACCGACCGTCTGAAACTGCGCTATCTGCTCAAGCGGATTGCCCGCGAGGAGAAGATCACGGTGGCGGATGCGGAAGTGACCTCGCTGATGGCGTCCCACGCGATCCGGTCGGGCTCGCGCACGGCCAAGGAATGGATGCAGAAGGCGAACCTGAAGGAGAAGGAAGTCCGCTCCGGGCTCCGCCAGGATTTGATGACCAGCAAGACGGTCGACTTCCTGCTGGCGAACGCGAAGCTGTCGGGCGATGGTGCCGACGAGGCGAAGAAAGAGGTGCAGGCATGAGCCCCGAGAAGTCCTATCTGGTTCCCATCGTCGTGGAGCAGACGGGCCGCGGCGAGCGGTCCTATGACATTTATTCGCGCCTGCTGAAAGAGCGCATCGTGTTCATCGGGTCCGAAATCACGGACGACCTGGCGAACCTGGTGGTGGCGCAGCTCCTGTTTTTGCAGAGCGAAGACGCGACCAAGGACGTGAGCGTCTACATCAATTCGCCCGGCGGGTCGGTGACGGCCGGCTTGGCGATCTATGACACGATGCAGTTTTTGAAGTGCGACGTGGTGACCTATTGCATCGGCCAGGCGGCCAGCATGGGTGCGGTGCTGCTGACGGCGGGCAGCAAAGGCAAGCGCCATGCGCTGCCGGGCGCCCGCATCATGATCCATCAGCCCTGGGGCGGTGCGCAGGGCACGGCGAGCGACATCCACATCCAGGCCCAGGAAATCCTGCGCCTGAAGGAACACCTGAACGGCATCCTGGCCAAGCACACCGGGAAGTCGGTCAAGGAAGTGGCGAAGGATACGGACCGCGATTTCTTCATGTCGGCCGAAGAGGCCGTGAAGTACGGCCTCGTGGACGACGTGCTGGGCGCTTCCCCGGCGAAGGCGTAATCCATGGCCGCGAAAAAGTCATCCGGAGGCTCCGCCTTCTGCTCATTCTGCGGGCGTCCGCGTTCCGCCGTGAAGGCCCTGATTGCGGGGCCCGACGGGCTGAACATCTGCGACGAGTGCGTGGACATTTGCAATACCATGGTGCATCGGTCGACCGAGGCGCCGGCGGGAGGCGCCGCCGCCGCGCCCGGTGCCTCCTTGGCCAGCCGCCTCAAGGTGCCCAAGCCGCACGAGATCAAGGCCAAGCTGGATGAATACGTGGTCGGGCAGGCGCACGTGAAGAAGGTGCTGTCGGTGGCCGTGCACAACCACTACAAGCGCGTGAAGTCGCGGCTGGACGGCAAGAAGGATGAAGACGGCGTCGAGATCGACAAGAGCAACATCCTGATGCTCGGGCCCACGGGCAGCGGCAAGACGCTGCTGGCGCGGACGCTGGCACGGGTGCTGGATGTTCCTTTCAGTATTTCCGATGCCACGACCATCACCGAGGCTGGCTACGTGGGCGAGGATGTCGAAAACGTCCTGCTCCGCCTGATCCGGGCGGCCGACGGCGATGTGGCGCGCGCGGAGCTGGGAATCGTCTATATCGACGAGATCGACAAGATCGCGCGGAGGATGGAAAACGTGTCCATCACGCGCGATGTCTCGGGCGAAGGCGTGCAGCAGGGCCTTCTGAAGATTCTGGAAGGCACCATTGCCAGCGTGCCGCCGCAGGGCGGACGCAAGCATCCCCAGCAGGAGATGATCCAGATCAACACCGAGAACATCCTGTTCATCTGCGGCGGCGCGTTTGTCGGCGTGGATGACATTATCAAGCGCCGCATCGGCAAGGGGGTGATCGGGTTTGAGCACGAGAACACCCGCCGCGAGCAGAAGGCGCACCCGGTGATGCCTTCCGTGGAGCCCAGCGATCTGGTGAAGTTCGGCCTGATTCCCGAGTTCGTGGGCCGCCTGCCGATGGTGGCGGTGCTGGATGCCCTGACGGAAGACGATCTGGTGCGGATCCTGACCGAGCCCAAGAACGCGATGATCCGGCAATACCAGAAGCTGCTGAAGATGGAAGGCGTGGATCTGGAGTTCACGCCCGAGTCCCTGCGGGAACTGGCGCGCGAAGCCGTGCGGCGGGAGACCGGTGCGCGCGGATTGCGGTCGCTGCTGGAAAACATCATGCTGGACGTGATGTATGAGGCGCCGCGGCGCAAGAACAGCACGCGCTACGTGATCAGCGATGCGGTGGTTCGCGGGCACGAAAACGCGATCGATGCCTTGGTCAAAACCGAGACCAAGGAATCCGAAAAGGCCAAGACCCTGGATGCGGCGGGATGATGATCGGGCGCATGGCCAATACAGAAAACCTGCGGGCCGTGGCGCGCAGGTTTTTTGTTTTCCTGGGGCTGGCAGTCTGCGTGGGGACGACGGCGCAGGCCCGCGTGGTCACCGTGACGGTGATCAGCACCACCGACATGCACGGATCGATCCGCCGCACGCCGGGCGTGTATGTCGATCACAACGAGGGTTCGCTCCTGCAATGCGCCACGCTGATCCGGGGCATCCGGGAGGAAAACCCGAACTCCCTGCTGGTGGATTGCGGCGACTTCGCCCAGGGGACGGCGGAAAGCTACATGACCCGCGGCGATCTCATGGTTCGCGCCATGAATGCGCTGGAGTATGACGCCGTTGCCATTGGAAACCACGAATTCGACTGGGGCGTTCCCGCGCTGGGAGGGATGCTTTCCGCCATGAAGGTCCCGCCGCTGGCCGCGAACATGCTGGCCGGTCCCGAAACTCCGCCGGCTTTTCAGCGGGTCCTGCCGTTCGTGGTCAAGGAAGTGGATGGGCTGACCGTGGCCATCGTGGGCCTCACGACGCCTAACATCCCCAACTGGTCCCGCGATGTGGAGCCCAGCGGCCTGCGGATTACCGACTCCCGCCGCGCCCTGGAGCTCACGCTTCCGATGGTTCGGGAACGGAGGCCGCACATCATGATCCTGCTTGCGCACCAGGGGCTCATGGCGGGAGACGACGATGCCAACGAAATCAATGGCGTTTGCCGACGCTTTGGCGAATTCGATCTGGTGCTGGGCGGGCATTTGCACTGGGTTCTGCCGGGGGCGCGGGTGGGCAAGGCCGATTATGCCCAGGCCGGGTCCGGCGCGAGCGGCGTGATGCGGACCGACCTGGTCTTCGATACGGTTGAAAACGCCGTGGTGGAGAAGCGGTTCGAGTATGTTCCGGTCCTGCCGGAGACGCCGGAGGATCCGGAACTGGCGGCCCTGGTGGCTCCCGATTTGAAGAAAGCGGACAAGTGGCTTGATACGGTGCTGGGGAAAACCACGGAGGAGTTGAGTTATTCACTGGCCGGAAACGGATTCTGCCCGGTCCAGCAACTTCTGTGCAAGGCCATCGCGGAGAAGACGGGCGCCGAAGTGGTTTTGCACGGGGTGTTGTCGGACAACAGCATTCCGGCGGGCAAGATCCACGTGTCCGACATCTGGCGGATCGTGCCGTATGAAAACACGGTGGGGACGCTGTGGCTCACGCTGGCGGAAATTCGGGCCATCCTGGAGGAGTCGATGGAATACTTTGGATCGGACCGCTATTTTGGTGCTTTTGGATTGCAATACGAGGTGTACCCCAACGCCCGGGCGGGGAAACGGATCCGGAATCTGCGCGCCGCGGATGGAAGTGCCATCAACGGCAAGCGGCGGATGAAGGTCGCGATGAACAGTTACCAGCTGGCGGGCGGCGGCGGGCGATTTCCGGCGCTGGTGAAGACGGTGGGATCGACGAATGCGCGGCTGGAGCTGCTGGACGTGACCACGCGCGACATGGTCATGGAATACGTCAAGGCTCACCGCACGCTGACGATTCCGGCCGGGACGAATGCCGTGGTGATCCGTTCCGAGCCCCCCCGCTGGCAGCGGCGGAGGTAGAGAGCGGGGAAGGTCTCTCACAGAGGGCACGGAGGGGCTCATAGGAGAGAGGGGAAGGCACATGGGCAAACGCCTCATGATTTGCCCGTTCGCAGCGGCGCGAAAGGAACGGCAGCGTTGTTCCGATGAACCACGGATGAACACCGATGAACACGGATATACATGGGGTGGCCCCTGGCGCGTTCGTCAGGCACAATGGCCGACTCGGCAGGAGGGCGAACCCTTCGGGTGAGCCGTGAAGTTGGCCCCATCCCGGCTGCATCATTTCAAAAATGCTCTAGTAGATAGATGGGGCGGAGTAGGCGCCGCGCAGCTTCCATTGGGCTGCAACGGGGGAGCTGGAGATCTTGCGACCGACTTTGTGGGTGCCGTTGGTGTTGAGGAACCAGACGGCGGTGGAGCCGTTGGTGTGACTCCAGATCAACTCGGAGCGGTTGTCGCCGTTCACGTCGATGGCGGCTTCCAAGCGCCAGCCGGCTGGGAGTTTCTTGGAATAGATGGGGCGGCCGACTTTGTGGGTGCCGTTGGTGTTGAGGAACCAGACGGCCGTGGAGCCGTTGTCGTGTTGCCAGAAGATTTCGGAAAGGCCGTCGCCGTTGACGTCTCCTGCGCAACGCATATTCCATCCGACGGGGATGGGAGCTTTCATGGTGTTGGTGGCGGATTTCATTCCGTTCGTGTCGAGGAACCAGGTCATGGTGGTGCGGTTAGTGACGTGGTGGAAGAAGAGTTCCACGCGGCCGTCGCCGTTGACATCGCCACAGCAGCGCAGTTGCCAGGCGCGGTCGATGGAACCGGCTTCCGTTGGCTGCGCAACTTGGAGCGTGCCATCGGTATTGACGTGCCAGGTGTCGATGTAGCCAAAGTAGACATCCTGGCAAAACAGGTCGTCGAGGTTCGGATTGGAGCTGTTGCCTTGGCTGGATTTGCCGAAAGTGCGGAACTGGTACTCGGGGGGGCACAACGAACCGTAGAGCACGGCCTCGCTGGCGAACTGGTAATTGACATCCAAAAACCAGGTTTTGATGGTGGTATTGCTCATGGCCCAGAAGATCTCAGGGCGGCCATCGCCGCTGATGTCGGTCATGGTGCCGAATGTCCAAGGGCCTTTGACTTCGGCGGGGAGGGCGACGACGTTGGTGTTGACGGAGACACTGGAGGTGCGGACTCCGTTGGTGTCGAGGCGCCAGATGACGGTCGCGCCGTTGGTGGACTGCCAGAAGAGGATGGCGGTTTGGGCGGGGGCGCCGAGGATGGGTGGGTCGTCGGAGACGGCTGATTCTTGACGGAGCAGGGGACCGTGGATGCTGTTTTCGCCGCCGAGTCCTTGGCGGACGAGGGTCCAGGGGCCTTGGGCCTTTGGAAGGGAGGGAGCTTCCACACCGTAGAGCTCGCCGGGGGTGAAGACGATCGAGTCATCGGTTATGGAGGTTTCTCCGTCGATTCGAATGGAGCGGAACCACTCCATGGGAGTGGATTTGAGATCGGTGAAGAGGCCCACGCGTTCCCATTCCATGTCGGGGCCGAGGCGTTCGAGCATGAATTGATTGGTAAAGGAGGTGGCGACGTAGAGGTTGTTGTCCTGAACGTGGAGGCGGATGTCATCGGCCGAGGCACCGAGCGCCCAGACAGGGAGGGCAAGGGAAATCGAAAGGGTCGCCATGCAGGTTCGGATAGCAGATGTTGCTTTCATAGGGACCTCTCGTAGGTTTTTACACCATGCCTATCAATATTTCTGTCTACATGATCATGATTATCGGCGAAAGGGGTAGTAGTCTTAAATGGCGTTGCTGGAATGAACCCAAAGGCGGCGGGGGAGTGAAGCGGTTTTGAAGATGGCGATCACGAAATCATGCTATGCGGGCATGGGCGGGCAAACAAGCCTGTTTGCTAAAGAAATTCACTTTCATCCGTGGGGCGAAAAGCGGGGGAATGAAGGTGGTGGATTCTCCGGGTAACGCTGGGCCCTCTGTGAGAAAGATCGGTTCTCATTCGGGTTTGGAAATCAGTCCGAAAAGGGAGGCGGCGCGTTCGGGGTCGATGCGGTAGCGGCTGCCGCGGCCTTGGAAAAAGCCGTGTTTTTCGATCATGGAGAGGCCGAGGCTGGTGAGGATCAGGCTTTCTCCGGT
>CAYNHA010000041.1:0-15066 GCA_964397035.1 uncultured Verrucomicrobiota bacterium | reverse complement strand
GGGCGCGCGGCGGATTTCGAGGGGATCTTGAATGGCGCGGATTACGACGTGTGGAATCCGGAAATGGATCGGCTGATTCCGGCGACGTTTGGGGCAAATTCTCTGATCGGCAAGGGCCAGTGCAAGTGGGAGCTGCAGTCGCAGATGGGCCTGCGGCAGGATGCGGGCGCGCCGTTGTTCGGCATCGTGACGCGGCTGGCCTCGCAGAAGGGCACGGGGCTGATGCGCGAGGTGCTGCCGCAGCTTCTGGCGCAGACGAAGATGCAACTGGTGCTGCTGGGATCAGGCGATGGCGGGGACGAGGCGTTTTTCCGCTGGCTGGAGTCGGCGCATCCGGGGCGGGTGGGCGTGGAGATCGGCTATTCGGAGGAGTTGTCGCACCGGATCCAGGCGGGGACGGATTTCTTTTTGATGCCGTCGCTGTTCGAGCCGTGCGGACTGAGCCAGTTGTATGCGCTGCGCTATGGATCGCTGCCGGTGGTGCATGCCACGGGCGGGTTGGAGGACACGGTGGAACAGTACAACGAGGGGGCGGGGACGGGCACGGGCTTCAAGTTCTATGCGCCGGAGGCGCACCGCTTCCGCGAGACCGTGGAGTGGGCCATCCGCACGTGGTTCGATCGTCCGAGCCACATCACGATGATGCGCGAGCAGGCGATGAAGGTGCGGTTCGATTGGGAGACTTCGGCGCGGCGCTATGCGGAGATGTATCGCCGGGTGATGGTGAAACGCGCGGGGGCCTGAGTGGAGCGGACGATGAAGACGGCAGGCATTGTGCTGGCGGGGGGCGCGTCGCGGCGGATGGGAAGCCCCAAGGCGCTGTTGCGGGGGGCGGATGGCGTTCCGCTGGCGGCGCGGCAGGCGGATGTGCTGCGGGCGGGCGGGTGCGACGGGGTGGTGGTGGTGCTGGGCGCGCGGGCGGAGGAGGTCCGCCGGGAGTTGCCGGAGCACGTGGCCACGGTGGAGAATCCGCGCTGGGCGAAAGGCCGCGTCACATCGCTGCAGGCGGGCGTGGGGGCCTTTCCGGAGGCGGATGGATATTTGTTTATGCCGGTGGATGCGGTGGGGGTGAAGGCGGAGACGATCCGCGTTGTGCTGGCGGCGGCGGAGGCCGATCCTGCCGGGTTGTGGCGTCCGGTGTACCGGGGCGAAAAGGGGAATTTGCTGTGGATTCCGCGGGGCGTGGCGCGGGAACTGATGCGGTTGCCGGCGGCGGTGCGCGTGGATGAATGGGTGCAGCCGTGGACCCGGCGGCTGGAGGTGGAGGATGCGGCGATTCTGCGGAACGTGAATACGCCGGAGGAGTGGGAGGAGGTGGGGGGGGGAGAGAGAATTCAGGATTCAGAATTCAGCATTCAGAATGGTTGGGAAAGGAAGAAGAGGCCGGATTCGGAATAGATTGTGCGGGGGGGGATGGGGGACTATACTGACAAAAATATGAGTTTTGTTGGACATTTGGGCGAGGGCGTGCTGGAGCGAGGGGCTCGCGCGGCCCGCACGACGGCCTTGGTTTGGGCGGTGGTGGTGCAGGCGCTGCGCCCCGCGATCTGGACGGCGCCGTTGCGCAATGTGCTGGCGCGGCAAATCCTGTTCACGGGGCTGGAGGCGTCGGGGTTTGTTTCGATGATTGCGGTGATCGTGGGCGCGCTGGTGGTGGTGCAGGCGCAGTATTGGCTGATGCGGCTGGGGCAGGCCGCGCTGATTGGGCCCATCCTGACGGCGGTTGTGCTGCGGGAGCTGGGGCCGCTCTTGACGAATTTCGTGGTGATCGCGCGCAGCGGGACGGCCATTTCGACGGAACTGGCGAACATGAAGGTGCACGGGGAGGTGCGCACGCTGGATGCGATGGGAATCGATCCGTTCGTGTACCTGGTGGTTCCACGCGTGCTTGGGGTGGCGGCTTCCACGTTTTGCCTGACGATTATTTTTTTGGCGGTGACCTTCCTGGGCGGGTTTGCGTGCATGTGGGTGATTGAACTGGGCGACATCGACATGGGGCTGTTTTTTGGCAACATCATCGGGGCGGTGACGGTGACGGATGTGTTCAGCCTGCTGGCGAAATCGATCCTGCCGGGCATGCTGACGGGCGCGATTTGCTGCGACGAGGCGTTGAGCGTGGGGACGGCGGTGACGGAAGTGCCGATTGCGGCGACGCGGGGCGTGATTCGCTCGGTGAGGGCGCTGTTTGTGATGTCGTTGCTGATTTCCCTGATGGCGTATTTGTGAGGATGAACGTGGGCGAAACAGATTCCAGCGATCTGATCCGGGTGGTGGCGGTCCGCGGGGCGGCCACGGAACCGGCATGGAGTTTTTCGCTGCCGCGCGGAGGCGCGCTGTGGATCCCGGAGGGCGGGGATTCGGTGAACCTGTGGCTGGATTGGCTGACGGGGATCGAAGCACCGCCGGAAGGGGAGGTCTTCTGGAAGGGCGTGGAGTGGCGTCGGCGGGGACCGGACGAGGCGGCGGCGGAGCGCGGGCGGATGGGCTGCGTATTCGATTCGGACGGCGTGGTGATGAACCTGGACATGGATGAAAACGTGTGGCTTCCTGCGCGGATGCACCGGCGGGCGAAGGAGGCGGCGGCCTCGATCGAGCGGTGGGCCACCTTTTTCGGGTGCTGGCCGTTGGCGCAGGAGCGGTGGCCGGTGGTGAAAGAGCGCGATCGCCGGCGTCTGCTGTGGACGCGAGCCTTTTCGGGGGAGCCGGAACTGCTGGTGCTGGAACGGCCGTTGCGCGAGGTGCCCGTCGAGGATCGAGTCCTGTTTTTGAAGGCGGTCCGGCAGGTGCGCGCGGAGGGCCATGCGGTGGTTTGGCTGGAGGAGACGTTGGAGGCCGATGTCCGGGCGGCGCTGGAACCGGTGTTCGGCGCCGTGGCGGAAGCGAAGTGAGGAGCGGTCGATGGCAAAGAAATTCAAATTCCGGTATGTGAACGAGATCGTCGGCGGCTTTGTGCTGCTGGTGGTCTTCCTGTTGCTGGCGGGCGTGCTGGTGGCGGGGCATGCGCAGCACTGGTTCGAGGCGATGTACGAGATCAACCTGAAATTCCCGCCGGAAGGGTCCATGGATTTGCAGAAGGGCGGCGAGGTGATGCTGCTGGGGGCGAAGGTGGGGAGCATCCAGGACATCCTGGTGGACGAGGCCGGAAGCATCACGGGAACCATCCGCGTGAGGGGATCCTTCATGCGGTTTGTGCGGATGGACTCCATCGCGCTGGTGAAGAAAAAACTGGTGGTGACGGGCGATGCGTATATCGAGCTGACGCGCGGAAAGGGGGCCGAGATGCCCCGCACGGGCGGTGAAATCTGGTGCATGAAGGACACGGAAATCATTCAAATGCTGGAGGACACCTTGCAGGAACTCCAGGAGAAGGTGGAGGAAACGGTTGGGCTGGTGAATGCCGCGATCGATGAGTACACGAAGCTGGCGGCTGGCATGAACGACCCGCAGGGGAATCTTCAACTGCTGCTGGCCAATGCCAACGGCCTTCTGGAGGATATCCGCAAGGGCGAGGGGCTGCCCGCCAAGGTGCTCAACGATCCGGCCATGGCGAAGGATGTGGCCGGCATTGTCGCCGAGGTGCAGGCGCTGATGGTGAAGGTGAACGCCATGGCGGCGGAGCTGCAAACGGCGGTGGCCAAGCTGCCGCCGATGGTGGACACCGTGGGTGGGGAAGTGGATCAGCTTCCTGTGATCACGGGCGACGCCCAGGCGCTGATGCGGGAAACAACCACGTTGCTGGAAGGGCTGCAAAAACATTGGCTCTTGCGGAAATACATGGGATCGGATGACGCCATCCGTTCCGAGGAGGCGCTGTACTGATGAAAGGGAATTCAGAATTCAGAATCCAGAATTCAGAATGGGGGCGTTGGGTGGCGGGGCTGATCCTGGCCACGGCGGCGGGGTGCGCCTCGCCGAAGGCGGCGCAGTTCACGGATGCGGATTGGGTGTCGTATTCCGCGACGGCGCGCGGATGCTATGAGCGGGGGGATTATCGCCGCGCGGCGGATGCCTACGGGTGGGCCGAGCAGCGGGCTGTGGCGCTGGACGAGGCGGATGCCCTGGCGATTTCGACGGTGAACCGCGCGGTCTGCCTCCTGGCGGATGGAAAAGCCGAGGAGGCGCGGGCGGGGGTGGCGCGGGCGCTGGCGGATGGACGGGTGACGAAAGTCCGCCGTACGGAGCTGCTGGCGGCGGGCGCGCGCGCAGAGTTGGCGCTGGGGCATTTGGACGAGGCCGACGGACTGTCGGCTGCGGCGCTGGCGCTGGAGCCGTCGAACCTGCTGCGCGCCCAGGTGGTCCTGGTGCAGAGCGGGGTGCAGGTGGCGAAGAAGGATCCCGCGGCGGCGGCCACCGCGTTGTCGAACGGGCTTACCGCCAAGGATTGGGCAAGGTTGCCGGAGGCGCTGCGCGCAGAGGCGGCCGTGCGGCGCGCGGAAATCGCGGTGGCGGAAAACCGTCCGGCAGAGGCCGGGAAGCAGCAGGACGAGGCGGCGGCGCTGTGGAAGAAGGCGGGACGGCTGCCCGAGATGGCGAAGGCACTGGCGGAGGCCGGACGGCAGGCCCGGGCGGCGGGGAATCTGCCGGGGGCTTGCGACCGCCTGTACCGGGCGTCGCGCAGCCAGTGGGCGCAGGGGCTCCAGCCGGAGGCCGTGCGCACCTTGGAGGAGGGAGTGGCCTGCGCGGAAGAGCTTCAGGATGAGGCGACGGGAAGGCGGATGGCGGAACTATTTGTAACTTTCAAAGATGGAAAGCGACTCACAGAATAACGGAGCATGACTATGAAGAAATGGATCGTGATGTGTTGCGCGGCGTGGCTGGCCACCAGTGCGTGGGCGGCAAAGGAAATGAGCGTGCAGGTGCGCGACGGGCAGTTGCGCAACCGGGCCTCGTTCTTGGGCACGGTGACCGGCAAGGTGGCCTATGGCGACCGCGTGACGGTGAACCAGTCTCAGGCGGGCTGGTGCGAAGTGGCGACCGCCTCCGGACTGACGGGGTGGATCCATGAGTCGGCGCTGACACCGAAGCGCGTGGAATTGAGCGCGGGAACGTCCGACGCCAAGACCGGCGCAAGCGGCAGTGAAGTGGCGCTGGCGGGCAAGGGCTTCAGCAAGGAAGTCGAGGCGGCCTACAAGAAGGAAAACCAGAACATCGACTACACGTGGGTGGACTGGATGGGGCAGCAGAAGATTCCGACCGAGCAGTTGGTGCAGTTTCTGAAGCAGGGCGATCTGGCTCAATAAGGGGAGACCATCATGAAGCATTTTTCTGTAATTCGAATCGCAGGGGTCGGGGTTGTGGCGGCGGCGCTGGCGTGGCTGGCGACCGGGTGCGAGACGCTGGACCAGTTGACGGAACTCGGAACGGGCGTGGCGGTGGCGACCGGCGGATTGACCGAGGAGCAGGCCGGAAGCATCAACCGCACGGCCAGTGCCTTGGGCAAGGCCATCGACAGCATCACGCCGGAGCAGGAATACTACATCGGCCGCACGGTGGCGGCGACGGTTTTGCTGGGCTACAAGCCGAAGACGACGCAGGAGCTGAATGCCTATGTCAACCAGGTGGGCCAGTCGCTGGCGTTGTTTTCGACGAAGCCGGAGACCTTTGGCGGATACCATTTCCTGGTGCTGGATTCGAAGGACATCAATGCCTTTGCCGCTCCGGGCGGCCTCGTGCTGGTGACGAGCGGCCTGCTGGACTGCTGCCAGACGGAGGACGAGCTGGCGGCGGTGCTGGCGCATGAGATCGGCCATGTGGAGAAGCAGCACGGATTGCGCGCCATCAAGACGGGGCGCCTCAGTTCCGCGATGACGATTCTGGCGGTGGAGGCCGGCAAGAACCTGTCGGGCGAGAACCTGGCGGAAGTGACCAAGGCATTCGACGAGTCCATCAACGACATCACGTCCACGCTGGTCAACAGCGGCTATTCGCGGAAGCTGGAATACGAAGCCGATGCGGCGGGCGTGGAGATCCTGAAGAAATCGGGATACCAGCCCGGTGCCTTGGTGGCCATGCTGGAAAACATGCAGAAGAGCTGGGATCCCTCGCGCCACGATTTCGCGGCGACGCATCCGCCTCCGGCCGATCGCATCGCGCAACTCAAGAAATTGAGCGTGACCTCGACGGTGGCTTCCACCAATTCCCGGCAGAAGCGTTTCCTGGCGTCAACGAAGGCGCTCTAAGAGATCCGCCGGATGAAGAAAAAAATCGCGTACGGGCTGCTGATCGGTGGATTGGCAGCTCTGGCGGCGGTTTCCCTGTGGGGAACCGGCGTCCTGGACCGGTGGGAGTATTTGACGTGGGCCATTCGCGTGGCGCATTTTGCTTCCCATGAGACGCCTTCCAGCCAGGTGAAGGTGGTGTTGATCGATCAGGCCAGCCTGGATTGGGGCAAGAAGGAAAACGGCTGGCCCTGGCCCTGGCCCCGGGAGGTCTACGGGCCGATTCTCGACTTTTGCTCACGCAGCGGCGCCAAGGCGGTGGCGTTCGATATGCTGTACACCGAGCCTTCCATGAATGGCGTAGGCGATGACGAGGCGCTGGGGGCGGCCATCCAGCGTTCCCCGCCTTTCGCAGGAGCGGTGGTGCTGGGGAACGAGGCGGGCGACACGACGGCTTGGCCGGAGGGAATGCCGGTTCCGTCCGTGCGGATCGAAGGATTCGAGGCGTGGCTGAAGGATGTGAACCAAGGCCGTTTGGTGGCGCCCACGGCGCTGTTCCCGGTGCCGGAAGTGGCGACGAACGTGGCCATGCTGGCGAACGTGATGGATCTGCCTGACCGCGACAGCGTGTATCGCCGGGCGAGCCTGTTCCGGGTATTCGACGGCCATGTGGTGCCTTCGCTGGGGCTGGCGGCCTATCTCGCGGCGGAAGAGAAAGCGGGAAAACCGGCCCGGTTGCGCATCGAGCGCGGCTGGCTGCACATCAACGAAGGCCGGATTCCGATCGATGACGAGGGGCGGGCGATTCTGCGGTTCAAGGGAAAGACCGGCGCGCATGAATCGTTTGCGGCGGCGGCGGTCATTCAGTCGGAATTGCGCATGCTGGATGGGCAGCCGCCCACGCTGGCCTCGGCCGATGTATTCCGCGACAGCTATGTGTTTCTGGGACCGAGTGCTCCCGCCTTGCTGGATTTGCGGGCGACGCCGCTGAGCAAGGTGGCGCCGGGGGTCGAAATCCATGCGACGATGCTGGACAACCTGCTCGGCGATTTGTTCCTGCGGGATGCGCCGGGCGCGCTTGTGGCGGGAGTGGCGGTCCTGCTTTCCATTCTCTGCGGCGTGGCGGTCACGCTGAGCAAGCGGGTGGGCCAGAGCGTCCTGATGGGCTGCGTGTTTCTGCCGATTCCGGTGTTTGTGGCGTTTGTGGCCTATGCCAAGGGGTTTTGGTGGCCGCTGGTGCCGATGGAATTGTCCGTGCTGTTTTCGCTGGCGGGCGCCATTGTCCTGAACTACGCCACGGAAGGCCGCCAAAAGCAGTTCATCAAGGGAGCCTTCAAGCATTACCTCAGCGCCGAGGTCATTGAGCAAATCATGCGCGATCCCAGCAGCCTGAAGCTGGGCGGTGAGCGTCGCGAACTGACGATTTTCTTTTCGGATCTGCAGGGGTTCTCGACCATTTCCGAGCGCCTCGGTCCGGAGGACCTGACGAAATTGCTGAATGATTATTTGTCGGACATGACCGACATCATTCTGGAAGAAGGCGGCACGCTGGACAAGTACGAGGGCGACGCCATCATCGCGTTCTGGAATGCGCCGCTGGCGCAGGACGACCATGCCGTGCGCGCGGTGAGGGCCTCGGTGCGCTGCCAGCGGAAGCTGGCGGAGCGCCGCGCCGAATTCGAGGCGCGCACGGGCGCGGTCCTCAAGATGCGCATTGGCTTGAACACGGGCGCGGTGGTCGTGGGCAACATGGGGTCGAGCAACCGCTTCGACTACACGGTGCTGGGCGATGCGGCCAACCTGGCCTCGCGGCTGGAAGGCGCGAACAAGGCCCTGGGCACATACATGATGGTGGCCGAATCCACGTGGGCGCAGACGAAAGGGGCGTTTCCGGGGCGCGAACTGGGGTATCTCCGGGTGGTGGGTCGCAAGACCCCGGTGCGCGTCTACGAGGCCACGGGGCTGGAAGGCGAAGCGGCGGGCGCTCAGGAGCGGGACTTTGAGAAGGCGCTTTCGCGGGTTCGGGAGGGGCGGTTTGCGGAGGCGGCGGAGTTGTTTGAAAAACTGCAGGACGAGGCGGCGGCGAAGACCTATGCGGCCAAATGCCGGGCGCTGGTGGCTGCCGGCCCCGGCGTCCCATGGGATGGCATTTGGAATTTGACCGAAAAATGAGGATGGTGTTCGAATGAAGGTGATTCTTGGAGGCGCGCGCGGCAGTTTTCCCGTTTCGGGGGAGAATCAGGTGCGTTATGGAGGCAGCACGTTTTCCTTGCTGGTTCAGGGCAAGGAAGGCGACCAGGTGCTGGTGGATGCGGGCAGCGGCGTGCGGAAGCTGAAAGGGCTGCTGCGTCCCGGCGGAACGCTGTTTTTCACGCATACGCATCTGGATCATTTGGTTGGCCTGCCCCTGCTGGCCAAGGCGTGGCCCCGGCGGATGATTTTGCCGCGCGGGGATTTGGAGGCCGTGCTGAAGCGGGTGTTTTCGCCGCCGGTGTGGCCGGTTGAATTGCCGGGGGCGGAATTCGGCGTGCCGGTCTCTCCGGTGCAAATCGGCGGGCTGCAGGTGAGTTGGCAACATGTGGCGCATCCCGATGGTTGTGTTTCCTACCGCGTGGATGAGCCCTCGACGGGGGCCAGCGTGGTGGTGGCGACCGACATCGAATGGCAGATGATGACGCCGCACGCTCAGGAGGCTTTTGCTCGGTTTGCGAAAGGAACGGACCTGTTGGTGTTCGATTCGCAATATCTGCCCGCCGAATATGCCGAGCACAAGGGGTGGGGGCATAGCACGTGGCAGGATGCCGTGGATGCGGCGCAAAGATCGGATGTTCATAAATTGTGGCTGATGCATCACTCACCGGGCCGGACCGATGCGGTGCTGGATGCCATGGCGCGGGATGCGGCGGAGGTATTTCACGGGGCGGTGTTCCCCACGGTCGAAAACATGACGGAGATTTTGCATGAATAGCTCATCGTTGTTCCACGTGGCGGAGTGGGGATGCCTGATTCTGGTGCTATTGATAACGATGGGGATCGCGGTGCCGATCCGCCGTATGCTGGCGCGGCGAGCCCAGAGGCTGCCGAATGCCCTGAGGCAGTGGCTGTGGGCGGTGGCGGGGAGCCTGCTGTTCCCGCTGCTGGCGATGGGCCTGGGCTGGGTGCTGCTGTGGACGCCGGAAGCCCTCGGAGTTTCCTGGGCGGACAGGGTGCCGCCTTCCCACCGCTCGGCATGGCACTTGTTCTGGGTGGTCATGACGGCCTTCAATTTCGCGGAGACAACCGCGATGCAGATCTATTCGGCGGGCGGCAAGTTCCAGGTGCCGGCGCTGCTGCGGGGCGTGGCGCGGATCGTGGTGACTTCGCTGGCGGCCTTTTTCGTGCTGCGGTTCGAGCTGGGCTTCAACATCACGCCGCTGCTGGCCTCCACGGCCCTGGTCACGGCGGTGGTCGGCTTTGCCTTGCAGGGGGTGCTCGGCAATTTGCTGGCGGGAATGTCGCTGAACCTGACCGGGGCAATGGCCCACCGGGACTGGGTGTTCATCGACGACCTCGAAGGACAGGTGCAGGAAATGAACTGGCGCGAGACCTGGATTTTGACGCGGGACCGGATTCCCATCCGCATTCCCAACAGCAAGGTGGCCGACGCGCGCATCCAGAACCTGACCCGTCCTTCTTGGCCGAGGCGCTGCTCCATCTTCGTGGACGCCAGCTACAATGATCCGCCGGATGTCGTGATCGAGTCGATGCTGGCCGCTGCCGCCGCCGTGCCGGAAGTGCTGAAGGATCCTGCACCGGATGTTTTGCTGCTGGACTACAAAAGTTATGGGATCGGGTACCAGATGCGCGTGTGGCTGGATTCATATCCCTTTCGCGATCCGGTGCTGGCGAATGTCCGGCGCCACATCTGGTACCAGTTTCGTCGCCGCGGCATCCAGATTCCATACCCCGTGACGGATCAGGTCATGAATGATTTCATGGAGCGCGCCATCGTGCCGGCGCCAAGACCGGGACCCGATCCGGATGCGCGGCGCCGGGCGGCGGGTCTTTTGGAAAGCGATTTTGCGCGCAAGGTGCTGACGGGCGCGGATGGCCGGAAGCTGGTGGCCGAAGAGGAACTGGCGGAGTGGGCGGGACGTCTGCCGAGCCAGCTGTACGGGCGCGACGAGGTGTTGTTCCGGCAGGGGGATGCCGGCGATTCCTGCTATGTGGTGTTGTCGGGCACCTTGACGGGGCACATCCACCACCGCGAATCGGGCAAGCAAACCACCTTCGAAGTGGGTGCCGGGGCCGTGGTGGGCGAGATGAGCCTGGTGACAGGATTGCCGCGCATGGCGGAGGTCCGGGTGAAGGAATCGGCGGAGCTGCTCCGGATTCCGGCGGCGGATTTCGCCGCCTTGCTGGGCAAGCACGCGGGCTTGGTTGAGCAGCTCAGCCAGTTGGTGGCCGACCGGGCGCGGCAAAACCGCAAGCAGGTCGAGGACCTGATGGCGGCGGGCACTCCCTCGGTGGAACAGGCCCTTTCGCAGGATGGCATCCTGCGGCGGTTCTGGCGCCTGCTGGGTGGAAAATCGTAGGTAAAATCCAGTAAAATCCCGTCTGTTTTACTGTTGATTTGACTCGGCGGCTGGGGATACTATTTCCATCGGTGACAATCGATTTTTGGGAACAACCAAGAGGTGGATGATGAATGTGGTGGGCGTGGTTCTGGGCGGCGGTGAAGGAAAGCGGTTGCAACCCCTGACTCGCGACCGGTGCAAGCCGGCGGTGCCCCTGGCGGGCAAGTACCGGCTGGTGGACATCCCGGTCAGCAACTGCATCAACAGCGGCATCCGGCGCATCTATGTGCTGACGCAGTTCAACAGCGTGTCGCTGCATCAGCACGTGCAGAGCACGTATGTGTTCGACCAGTTCCACAGCGGCTACGTGCGGATTCTGGCGGCGCAGCAGACGCCGGGCAGCGAGGCGTGGTTCCAGGGCACGGCCGACGCCGTCCGCCAGGGCCTGCGCTACGTGCTGGACCGGCAGCCCGACTACGTGCTGATTCTCTCGGGCGACCAGCTCTACCGGATGGATTTCCGCGAGGTGCTGGAAGAGCACGTTCGCAACAAGGCCGAGGTCACCATTTGCACCAAGCCCGTTCCGCGCGGCGAGGCGGGGGCGCTGGGCATCATGCAGGCGGATGCGCAGGGGCGCATCGTGCGCTTCGTGGAGAAGCCGGGCAACACGCCCCTGCTGGACGAATTGCGCGAGCCGGGTCCCGGTCAGGAGCGATTCCTGGCCAGCATGGGCATTTACGTGTTCAACACCAAGGTGCTGCTGGAATTGCTGGACAACGAAGAAAAGGATTTCGGCAAAAACATCATTCCCTCCGCGATCCAGCAGCGGGCGGTGTTTCGCTATTTGTTCAATGGCTACTGGCGCGACATCGGAACGATCCGTTCGTTCTGGGAGGCGAACATGGAGCTGACCGATCCCCTGCCGGAGTTCAACCTCTACGACGTGAACGCACCCCTCTACACGCACATGCGCTACTTGCCGCCTTCGAAGATCAACTGCTGCGACTTGAACCGCGCGCTGCTGAGCGAAGGGTGCATCATTTCGGGCCACCGCATTCTGGGCTCGCTGATCGGGGTGCGCGCCAAGGTGGGCGAGGGCACGGTGATCGAGCGCACGGTGATGATGGGCGCCGACTACTACGATCCCAAGGAGCTGCCCCCGGGGCAAATCCCGATGGGCGTGGGCCGCGACAGCTTCATCCGCAACGCCATCATCGATAAGAACGCCTGCATCGGCGACGGCTGCTACATCACGCCCGACGGCAAGCCGGATGGTACCACGGAGTTGTACACCGTGCAGGACGGCGTGATCGTGATTCCGAAGAAGGCGGTTATTCCGCCCGGCACGCGGATCTAGGCCGCCGGTTGAGGTCAGAAAAAAGTTTTCCACAGTGTGGAAAACTTTTTTCCATAGTGTGGAAAAACGCCGCCGTTTTTTCCACACTGTGGAAAAATCGCAGCAGCGGCCGATGGGATCAAGGCGTCGGTTGGTAGGCCGGAAGAGCGGGGCGGCGGTTGGGGCCTGCGGTGCCGCGGTCGAATGTATTTTCCGGTTCCGGCGGGGCCGAGGTGCCTTCCAGATGCTGGCGGCGGCAATCCGAGATGAGCTTGTAGCACTGGCTGATGTGTTCGCCCAGAGGCACGTCTTCGGGGGCCTGCCCTTTGAGCGATTCGAATTTCTTGGCGGCGGCAAATGCATCTTCCTCGATGGGCTTGAGCAATTCCGTGCGGGTTTTGTTGGAGAGGAACAGCTTGTACTGCGCCAGCGCCTGGTTGAAGAGCTTGGCTCCTTGCAGATAGTCGGGGTGCTGCCACGGCTGGCCGGGCGTATGGGCGGGAACGACGGGACGGGCCTGCGTGGCGGGCGCCGGAACGGTGCTGGCGGGCGGCGGCGCGGGTTTGCGGAGGAGGCGGATTTCATCGACCAGTTTGCGGCAGCGGGCGGCGTAGTCCGCCAGCGGCACGGCGGGGGGAGCCTCCGGAAGGAGCGCCTCGAAAATCTGCGCGGCCTGGAGGGATCCCTCTTCGGCCTGCACAAGCAAGGCCGGTTGAGAACGGTCGCGCAGATATTGGCGCTGCCGGTCGAGGGCCTGGTTGAACAGGCGGACGCCCTGCAAAAACTGCGGATGGTCCCAGGCGGCCGCCGAGAGGAAATCCAGGACGGGTTCCACGGAGGCGGCGACGGGGGCAGGTGCAGGTGCCGTTGCCGTCGCGGGAGGGGCGGGCGGTGCGGCGGGTTCCGGAAGGACGGGTTTCACTGCGGCGGGGACGGCGGCTTCTTGTTCCGGCAGCCAATACGAAAGCCAGAATTCCTGGAAATGCCAGAGCACGACTCCCAGCGCGGCGGCGATCAGCAGGCCGATCAAGCCGAACGTGACCTTTTTCTTGCGGGGGCTCGAAATCCGCATGGCATAGGCTTCGGAGCGAGTCAGGCGGATCTTTTTCTGCGTTTTGGGTGTCGATTCTTCCATGCGGGGCAGGATGCGAAAAACATCCAGAAAAAACAATGGTTTTGTAAAGCCAGAGTGGAGGAGATGGTCTTTCGTTTTTGGGGACGGCAAGGTATAAGGAAAGAAATGAAGGTTTGTTTGGACATTCAGGCATCGCTGGGACAGCGCGCTGGCGTGGGGCGCTACGTGCGGGAATTGCTCGCCCATTTGGGGGCGGAGGCGGGGGACGATGAACTTTCGGCCTTTTACTTCGACTTCAAGCGTACGGGGCTGGATTCTCCTCCGGCGGGCGTGAAACTGCGGGCGTGCCGCTGGATGCCGGGACGCGTGGCGCAGGGGGCCTGGAAGAAAATTGGATTTCCTCCCTTTGACTGGTTTGCGGGCAGGGCCGATCTGTACCACTTTCCCAATTTCATCCGGCCACCGCTTTCCCGCGGACGTAAATCGGTGGTGACGATCCACGATGTTTCGTTTTTGCGGATGCCCGAGACCACGGAGGCCCGGAATTTGGCGTGGCTTACCTCGGAAATCCGGCAAACGGCGGAACGGGCGGATGCCATTTTGACGGATAGCCATTTTTCGGCGCGCGAAATTTGCGAGCTGTTGCCGGTTTCGCCGGACAAGGTGTTCCCGGTGTGGCTGGGGTTGACGCCGTTTGGGCCGCCTGCCTCGGCGGAGATGGTGGCGCAGATGCGCCAGTCGCTGGGGCTGGAGAAGCCGTATTTGCTGATGGTGGGGACGATCGAGCCGCGCAAGAACATTCCGTTTCTGGTGAAGGTGTACGAGGCGCTGAAGGATTTCGATGGCGACTTGGTGCTGGCGGGCGGACTGGGGTGGAAAACAGGTCCCACCTTGCGCGCCATTTCGGAATCGCCCCGCAAAAGCGGTATCCGGATTTTGAAGCACATGAACGATGCGCAGCTTGCGGGACTGTACGCGGGGGCTTCGGCTTTTGTGTTTCCCACGCGGTACGAAGGCTTCGGTTTCCCGCCGCTGGAAGCGATGGGGCGGGGCACGCCCGTGGTTTCAGCGCACAACAGCTCGTTGCCCGAAGTGCTGGGCGATGCCGCCCAGTGGGTGAAGGGCTACGATGCCGAGGAGTGGGCCCAAGCCATTCGCGCCGTGCTGGGCGATTCCTCCCATGCGGCGCGCCTGCGGGCCGCCGGCCTTGAGCAGGCCAGGAAGTTCACGTGGGCTGAGACGGCAGGGAAAACGTGGGCGGTTTATCGGCGGTTGATGTGAGGGGCCCAAACAGTGGCCCATGCAAATTCTTTTGTGGGGTCTTGCCGATCGGGTGACATCTTCAACGCGCGGAAAAAGGTGTCGTGGCGGGCACAGAGAATTATCCGGTTGTCTGTTTTATGTGGTGGTGGAAGCGCCAAGGGCCTCGATGTCAGCTTCGTTTTCTTGCGGCCGGTGGCTTTCTTGTTTCGGATGTACTCGGTTTTGCCGATGAAATGGACCGGGACGTCGCCATACTGTCCAGAAACTCGGTGGGCGTTGGCCTCTTCCCAGCTCAATCCGGTCAGAGAGGTTAGCAGGTCGACGCGAACCGGGGGCACACCGAGTTGGATGACCCGGTCGGTCAGGAGGAAGTCGGTTTCCTGAAGTCCAAGCGAGGCGAAGCCGGAGTCGGACAGGGCGGCCAGGATGGCTTTGGCGTTGCCAACGTACGGGCAGACCAGCAGATCGATATCGCCGGTATAGCGGGGGGCCCCATGAAAGGCCAAGGCGTAGGCGCCGACAATCAGGTATTCAACGCGGTGGGCGTTGAACAATGCGAGCAGTTCTTTGAAGTCGGGCTGCAGTTCCATCTTGTTGCTTTCGGAGGAGTTCAACGGCGGCAATGCGGGCGGCGGGGGGTTGCTTGAGCCAATGCTGAAGATCAAGCCGGAGGGCCTC
>CAYNHA010000040.1:0-2955 GCA_964397035.1 uncultured Verrucomicrobiota bacterium | reverse complement strand
CCGCAAATCGCGCCCCAGCGCCGTGCCCTCCTTTTTCCGCATGGCTTGCAAACCGGCCAGGGCCGCCTCCAGCGCCTCGTCCACCACCGGCCACAGGGCCTCGAAATCCGCCGCCCGGTATTCGGAAACCACCACCTCGGGGAGTCCCAACAGCATCGAAGCCTTCAAGTCGTCGGAAAGTCCCAGCTTTTTCGCCGCCGCCCTCACAGCCACCACATGCGCCCGCGCCCGCGCCTCGTCCACCCGGACACCCGACGCGCGGGCCGCCTCGGCCCACGTCACGCGAATCTCCCCCGACACACGGCCCCGCGACAGCACCCGCTGGATTTTTTCCTGAACACGCGACTCGAACGACGCCAGGAAGCGCGGCAATCCCACGCCCACGTCGAGCTGCTTGCGGTTCACGCTGCTCAGTTCGGCCTCCACCCGCGCAAGGCGGCCTCCCGCCGAGCCGGTGCCCCGGCCTGTCATGCTCATCAAACTCATGAAATTTCCGTTCCTGACCGCCGCTGGGGCGAACGCGCGTACTCTACCCCCACCCCGGGCAAAACGTCAACGCGCCGCCACGCTTGCGGGCTAGTTCCCGTCTTCCTTTGCGCCCTTCTTTTCCTTCGGGGCGGCAGGTTCGTGGACCTCGTCGGATACAATGGCATCCCACGCCTGCTTGTATTGTTCCGCCATGTCCGCCGAATCCAGCCACACCAGATTCTCCCAGTTCGACACCTGAGCCACTGTCGTAAAGTTGTAGCTTCCCGTCACCACCCAGCGCATGTCGAACACCATGAATTTGTTGTGCATCGCCGAATATTCACCGGCCGTGTGGATCAGTGTCACCGGAATGCCTTCGCCGCGCAGCCATTCAATCAGCTTCTGCGCGCCGGCAAAATCGGCCTGGTTCACATCCATCTTCACTTCCACGCGCACGCCGCGCCGATGCGCCTCCACCAGCGCCGCCGCAATCCGGGTCCGCGTGAACGCATAGGCCGCGATCCAAATACTCTCCTGACTCTTCTCGATGCCTTGCAGCACCACGCCCTCGCACTCCTCGTTGAACGCGCACAACGCATTGACCTGCGTCTGCACCGGAATCGGCGAATCAAACACCTCCTGCCGCGATTTGCCATACTGCCGCTCATAGCGTTGCCGGATGTTCGCCGTGTAAAACGCCCCCTTCGACTCCGCCGCCTTGAACTCCTCCCACACCGACCGCGGCACCTCGAAGTAGCGCACGGGCACGGGATCGTCTCCCAACTGCACCCGGATCGTCCCCTCGTTCGCCCCTTCTTCCATTTCAAACGAAACATCGTGCACCCACGTGCTATCCGTCTCCACCCGCTCCACCACGGGGGCCGCCCACGCCATCGCACACCCAGCGCACAGCACCGCCATTCCAATCCATTTGTTCATCCTTGGTCTCCTCCCACTTCGGGTTGGAGGCAGGATAGGTCAACCCTACCCCCGATTCAATGAGGACTTTGCTCTTTGCAATCGCACATTTCATCGGATATGGTGGGCCCCCTACATGCAGGACATCGCACAAAATCTGAAGGCGTGGTGGACCGGATTCCGCTGGTCCCGTCTGTCCCCTTCCGCGCAAAGGGAGATCGGCTTCTGGGCCGTGGTCGCCGGCATGCTCTATTTCCTGTTCCATCTGCACGGAAACAGCCAGGAAATCGCCACCTCCCGCCACTCCATTTTCCTCTGGCTCCGCACCCGCTGGACCGAAGACTTTGCCTATTGCCAGTTCTTGCCCCTCGCCAGCCTCTTCGCCCTTTGGCTGCGCCGCAAGGAAATCGCCGCCGCCCCCCGAAAGCCCAATTTCCTCGGCATCCCCGTCGTTCTTATCGCCCTGTTCCTGCATTGGGTCGGCGTCCTGGCCCAGCAGCCCCGCATTTCCGTGGCCGCCTTCATCCTCCTGCTCTGGGGAATCCCCTTCCTGCTCTATGGATATGCCCTTGCCCGCTGGCTCCTCTTCCCCTGCGGCTACCTCTTTCTCGCCATCCCCCTCAACTTCATCGACAGCATGACAGCCCCCCTGCGCCTCCTGGCCACCACCGTCTCCGCCTTTCTTCTCAACGGCTTCGGCCTGGAAGTGCAGCGCGTGGGCGCCGGCCTGTTCTCCGGCGCCGGCAATGCCTTCGCCTTCAACGTCGCCCCCGAATGCAGCGGCCTGCGCTCGCTCCTCGCCATGACCTCCCTCATGGCCTTCTACGCCTGGTTCAGCCAGGAAACCCTCCTCAAGAAATGGGCCCTCTTCCTGTTCTGCATCCCCGTCGCCGTCATCGCCAACATCTGCCGCATCATCCTCGTCGTCATCGTCGCCGCCTTCTTCGGACAGGAAACCGCCATGGGCCTCTGGCACGACTATTCAGGATATCCCATCTTCCTCATCAGCATCCTCCTGATGCTGGCCCTCGACCGCCTCTTCAACATGGACTACCGCGCCACATGGAATACACTCAAAAATCTGTTTTTGGATCGCGCCTCTTCCTGATCGCCGCCTTCGCGGTCGCCGCCTGGGCCCTGATCTACAAAACCGGCGTCGCCACCAGCGATGAAGCCGGAATCGTGCTGCACCTTCCCGAGCAGGTGGGCGAATGGCAGGGCCTCGATATCCTCTTCTGCCCCGACCGCGCTTGCGGCGGCCAATATTTCTCCTCGCAGCTCGAAGACCCCACCACCTGTCCCCAGTGCGGCGCCAAGCTCGGCAACATGAACTGGGCCGAACGCGCCATGCTCCCCGCCGACACCGGCCTCGTCCGCAAATACTACTCCATCCCCGGCAACCGCTCCGGCATCCACGCCACCATCGTCCTCAGCGGCGACGACCGCTCCAGCATCCACCGCCCCCAGGTCTGCATGACCGCCGCCGGCAACGAAATCGCCCACGAACGCATCATTCAAATCCCCCTGGCCGGCCGCACCGAACCGCTCGAAGTCATGGTCCTCGACATG
>CAYNHA010000039.1:0-3306 GCA_964397035.1 uncultured Verrucomicrobiota bacterium | reverse complement strand
GGAACGGTCGATTGCGGCGAGGGAAGCGTATCAGAAGACGGCGCCGCCCAAGACATCAACGGTCGAAGACCTGTTGAAGTCGGCGTTGTCGGCTACCAAAGAAGTTGATCCCGTGACGGTTCAGCCCGTGAAGCCGAAAGAGCAGGTCGTTACCGCCCAGACGGAGGTAGACCCTTCACCGCCCAGGCTGATGGATCCGAAGAAGCAGCCGACGGGGAATGGGCTGATCCAGATTCCCAACAAGCTCACGCAAGAGCGCATGAAGAAGATCATGGCCCGCTATCGGTGACGGCAGATGGATTCAAAAATGGAAATCACAGGCTTTGCGCTACCCGAGGACGGGTGGTTCCATATCGCCGTGCCGGGCGAGTGGCCCCACAAGCCGACGGGGTTGCTGCAAGTGATCGACGAGACCTCCATGCAGTCGATCGTGGACACCTTTTCGGAGTTGGGGCAACAGCCGAACTGGCCGGGGATATTGGTCGACTTCGACCACCAGAGCCTTGACGTGGACAAGCCCAGCGTCGCGGCGGGCTGGATCACGAATCTGGAGAAACGCCCGACGGGAGTCTGGGCGCAAATCCGCTGGAGCGACCTCGGGAAGAAGTCCATCGAAGGCGGGCGCTATCGCTTCATCTCGCCGGTGTGGCGATCGTCGGACTGCGACCGCCTGGAGGGCGATCGTATTCGTCCGATGAAGCTGATGAACTGCGCGGTCACCAATGAGCCCAACATCCGGGGACTCTTTCCCTTGAGCAATACGGCAGACGACTTGCCGCAGTTTGCGCCGCCCTCCATGCCCATCTGGCCCGTGACCGCAATCGTCGTGCGGCGCTGGCCTCCACGGTTGCTGAACCGCCGCGAAGAGCTTGCCGTGCTTCGCAACTACCGTTCGCCCACGACGGGCGACGAATGGATCGGCGGGGCACCTTGGGGGAGTCGCCCCGGTGGCGGCCCAAGAACGACGCGCGATCATGACAGCCGGGTCTCGAGCTTCGATCGGCAACTCAGTGCAATGGAAGCCCAGCGCCAGCCGCGCCCGGTTCGGGGCGACTATACGCTGCGGGATTGGCGGGCGACGCGGGACCGCCTGTTGAAGGCCGGCGCGAACAGCACGACCATTCTCGAGGCCATCGCCGCCGACAAGGCCCACAACAAGCAGGTGCGGGAGCAGATCAATCAAATCAAGCGCGACCTCAAGAAGGTTTACAAGACTCCGGCCGCGCGGGAGCGGGCGTACCAGCGCCGCATGGATCACGAAACAAGACTCCATGAGAAGGCGGTTCGGGATTGGGAAAAGAACGAAGACCGCATCACCCGAGAGGTCCGCAGGATTGAAAGCCGCCGGGACGAAGAAATCGCCAAGTCGAAGGATTCGGAGCTCAAGGCCCAGGCCAAGGAAGCGGATCAGGCGCTCAAGATTTCCATGCAGAACCAAAAGCTGTTTGCGAGAGCGGCGCTCGAAGAGCAGAAAACAAATCGGCAGAGGGAGCTGGTGGCCGCCCGCGAACAGCGCCGCATCGACGAGGCCAATGAGCGAGATCGGCGGGCGGCCAAGACGCAGGAAGAGCGGGCGAGGCGCGAGGCATTGAGAATGGACCCGGTGAAGACGGCGCAATATGAGAAGCGCCGCGTTTCGTCCTATTGGGACGCCGTCCAGCGGGGCGACTGGCAATCGGCCCAGAACCTGTTTCCGGGAGCGAACCATCTGGGCGTCCAGCGGGAGCTTTCCGCCATTCGGAAGGCGGCCAGCAACGACCGGGGCCGGGCGGCCCTGCTGCTCAAGGACATGATCTCGACCGCGCCGATGGGTGCGTATCCCAATCCATTCGGATAGCCGATGGAAACCATTCTCGCCAACGGAGGCCGCCGCCCTCGCCAGCCCATGAGCGACGAGCAGAGGAAAGCCATGTTCGCGCGGATGCGCTCTGGCCCAGCGCCATCCTCCGACGACGGGTCCAGTGTCGCCGACCGAATGAAAGCGGCGGGCATCCAATTCTACGACGGCACGTCGTCGCCATCGTGGTGGGACAAGACCAAAGCCTTTCTGGGCGGTGCCTACGAAGGTGCGAAAGGGGGAGGGGCCATTGTCGGCAGCAAGCTGACGTTCGGCGCGACGGATGCGCTGGCTCGCACTCGGTTCGGCCAAGCCGTTGGAATGGTCGATTCGTCCGCCCTCGAAGGCGGCGATTACGCCTTTTCACGCGGGGCGTCCACAGTTGCCCGCGAGTCGCTTCTGGCCACTGTCGGCGTGGGCGTTCTCTCGAAACTGGGCGTGGCGTGGAAGGGAACGAGGCTGGCCCAAACGGCGGCGGGCCAGCACGCGCGGCTGTTGTCCACCGTCGGCGGATTTGCCACGAAGTATGGAATCGATGGATACCGAGAGCGCAACCCTTCAATTGATCCGCGCGCCGACAAAGTGCTGGCCATGGCCGGCCAACTGGCGGGATATGTTGGGGCCATCGGCCTGCTGGGCTCCCTGCATCAATATGGACGGGCGGCTCTGTCCGGAACCAAAATCGCAAGCACGGGGAAATCCTTGCTCGAAGGAATCGACAAGGGTCTCGCCGCTCCTTTCAAATGGATCGGAGGGAAGCTGCCCGCGTCGGTGGCCGCCGCGCTGCAAAAGGCGCATGGCGCCTATAGCTCCTTCTCCGACTTCACCGGCGCCACGCTCAAAGACTTGGTGACGAAGCCGACGACGAAAGCCGACTGGCTAAAGAAAGCCTACGTCGCTTCTGGCATGGCGGCGGTGGGCATTCGCGACGAGCTCGCGATCCGCCACTATCAGAAGGAGCGGGAGAGCGCCCTTCGCGATGGGCGGGAGTTCATCATCCCGGCGGACCGACCGAGAGGATTGGCGGGCCTGCTGGGCGCCATGGCCGTAGGGACCACGGGTAATCCCATCGAGAAATTGTTTCGCCCGGGATTGAAAGCCTATCAGGCCAGCGTGGGCGCCTACCGCGCGGACTATGACGCGATTCAGGCGGACAAAAAGGCGGGGCGGATCACGGCCAAGCAGGCCGAAGCCGCTCTCCAAACGCTGGCCGAAAACAAGCCCCGCAACCTTCAGGGCAAGGAGCTGTGGCAATTCGCTCCGGCGGCGGCCGCCTTCGTGAATTGGCAGGTGGGCGATGCCATGTCCGAGGCTAGGCGAAGCACCGTTGACGTGCGCCAGAAAGGCCAATACGCCGACGCCGATACGCTCGCCTTGCGCGGGAATACGGTGCGCATGTCGGACATGAACGCGCCGGAAGTTCCTCATGCGCAGTCCAACGATCCCGACCATCCCGAGCGGCGCACGGG
>CAYNHA010000038.1:0-4857 GCA_964397035.1 uncultured Verrucomicrobiota bacterium | reverse complement strand
TAATACCGCGGGTTTCGTCCGCTGGCTCGCGCATCCCGATCGCTAATACGTTTGGCAGGAAATCGTTTTGGGAAGGCAGTACTCCCCCCCCTTGAACCTCTCCGAAGGCATTCTTTCCATGAAGCGTGGGTGTGAAGCATTGTGGGGAGTAGGATCACTTTTGCGTCAGAAGTGGGTAGCTCGATCCTGTCGTGAACATTCGATAACTGGTTCACCTGTGTGGAGAATCAACTCCGATGCCATTCTTCCTCCCCGATCGTAATCCGAAGAGAAAACCGTCGAAGAAATCAGTTTCACGAGAACACACATGAAACAAAGCCTCCTTGCCCTTGTTGCCGCACTCGTGCTCACCGCCACGGCCGCCTCTGCGGAACCATTCAACAGCTTCTCCGTCAATCGCGGAGATGCCACAAGCGTTAAGATTTCCCTGTCCAAACAGTCTTCCCCTTCCCTCGAAGTCGTCCTGACGGCGGACAAGGCCCGGGAACTGGCCGAATTCACCCGCAACAACCTGAATCAGAAGGTGGTTTTCCAGATCAACGGCGAAGCGGTGTCGGAACCTTTCGTCCGCGCCCCCATCTCGGGCGAACAAATGACCATCGAACTGGACAACGAAGAGACCGCCATCCGCCTTGCAAAATCGTTATTGAAAGACTGAAACGATACGGAGCAAGAGTAGACCCCCTTCAACCCCGACTCCGTCCGCCCCCATTCGCGCCATTCGCGAAATTCGTAGTTACTCCCCCGGGCCCCAACCTTCCTCTCAGACGGCTCCATCCAGTAGTTTGGCGATTTCCTCCGGGCCGGGGAGCTGCCCCTTCAACGCCTTGGGCAGGCGCTTAACGATCTGGTACGTGGCCACGCCAATGGGCTTGCGCCCGTCCTGCAAGGCGTATTCCACGATCGTGCGGTTCTTCTCCTTGCACAGAATGATGCCGATGGACGGATTTTCGTCCTTCTCCCGCACCTGGCGGTCCAGTGCCGCCAGATAGAACTGCATCTTGCCGACGAACTCCGGCTGGAATTCGCCGATCTTCAACTCCACCGCCACCAGGCATTTCAACCGCCGGTGAAACAACAGCAGATCGATGAAATATTCCTTGTCCTCGACTTCCAGCCGGAACTGGCTACCGACAAAGGCGAACAACCCTCCCATCGCACGAAGGAAATCTTCGATGCGGGCAATCAGCGCCCGCTCCAGCTCGCGCTCGGAATGCTCCGCGCTCAGCTCCAGGAAATCGAACAGATATTCGTCCTTCACCGCCAACTTGGCCTGGGCCCGTACTTCCGGCTTCAGCGTCCGGTCGAAATTCGTCTGGCCCAGCAGCGTCTTCTCGTAGCTCTGGTTTTCGATTTGATGAACCAGCACGTTCTTGGACCAGCCGAATTTTCGCGTCATCCGCAGATAGAACTCTCGCTCCAATGAATCTTTGCATCGTTGCAAGATGATCAGATTATGGCTCCACCCGATTTCTCCAACCAGTGGTTGGAGTTTTTCATTCTCGTGGTATTCCTGATAAAGCTGGCGCATGTACCACAAATTCTGAACGGAAAACCCTTTGATTCCTGGAAATTCCTTTTGCAGATCGTCCGCCAAGCGCTCCACGATCGCCTGCCCCCACCCTTCATCCACCTGCCGCCCCACGATCATCCGCCCGATGTCCCAATACAAGCCAACCAGCTCCTTGTTGACCGCCTTGAGCGCCTGATATTGGGCCGCGCGGACGCGCTCCTTCACCGCGACCAGCAGGGCGCCGTAGTCCGCCGGAACGGTCAGGCTTTTTTTCTGCGCCATGTCATGCCCCCTCCCCGTATGCCTTCATGATCTTCTCGATCAGCTTTGTCGTCGAAAGCCCGGCCACCATCGGCGCCAGCACCACCTTGCCGCCCCGCGCCTCGACGATGTCCCGCCCGCTGACATAGTGCGCCCAGTCCTCCGCCTTCACCAGCACGTCCGGCTGCAGCTCGGCCACCAGCTCCTTCGGCTCGTCCTCGTCGAACCACGTCACGTAATCCACGCATTCCAGCGCCGCCATCATCCGCGCGCGGTTCCGCTCGTCCACGATCGGACGCTTCTCCCCCTTGTAGCGGCGCACGCTCGCATCCGTGTTCAGCCCCACGACCAGCACGTCGCCCTGCGCACGCGCAAATTCCAGATAGGTCGCATGCCCGGCATGCATCAGGTCGAAGCACCCGTTGGTGAAGACCATCTTCTTCCCCTCCGCCCGCAGCCGCGCGCATTCCCCGGCCAACGTGTTCCGCTCCCAAATTTTTTTCTCGGCATCTCTCATGGCAGCTCCTACCCTTCACCATCCGGATACCAAACCCACGACCCGAATGAAATCCCCAAAATGACCGAGCCCATCCAACTGACACGCCCCTCCGAAGTCCGCGCCCTGCTGACGCAGCTCGACTTCCACCCCTCGCGCATTCTCGGCCAGAACTTCCTCATCGACCGCAACATCCTGAACATCCTCCTCGATGCCGCCGAAATCCAGACCGCCGATGCCGTCGTCGAGGTCGGCCCCGGCCTCGGCGTCCTCACCGAAGCTCTGCTGGACCGCGCCACCTCCCTAACAGCCGTGGAAAAGGACAACCGCCTCGCCCCCTATCTCCGCGAGCGCTTCGCCAGCCATCCCAAACTGACCCTGCACCACGCCGACATCCTCGATTGCGATTTTCCCGCGCTCTTTCCCCGCGCCGGCATGAAGCTGGTCGCCAACCTCCCCTACGCCATTGCCGCGCGTCTCCTCGTCGAGCTCACCGTGATTCCCCATCCGCCCTCTCTCATCGTCGTCACCATCCAGCGCGAAGTGGCCGAACGGCTGGCCGCCAAGCCCGGTTCCAATGACTACGGACTCCTCTCCATTCTGCTCCAGCGCCATTACGCCATCGCCACCATCAAGCACATTTCCCCCTCCTGCTTCTGGCCGCCGCCCGAAGTGCAATCGTCCATTTCAAAACTCGTCCGCCGCCCCGAACCCCTGGGTGGCCCCGCCGACGAACTCGCCCTCCGCGACCTTCTCCGCCACGCCTTTTCCCGCCGCCGCAAAACCATGGCCCGCTCCCTGCGCGATCTCGTGCCCGATCCCCTTCCCGCTCTGGAAGCCGCCGGCATCCCCCCCACCGCCCGCGCCGAAGAGCTCCCCCCCGAGCTCTGGCCCGCCCTCCTCCGCGCCCTTCAAATCTCAAGGTAGGGACGCCTCATAGAGGTGTCCCTACCTAAATTTTTCACTCCAACTCGCTCGGCGTTTGCGTTCCTTTACAGCCCGCATTCTCCAAACCCTACGCCTTGGCCAGAACCAGCGCCGAACGAGGCTCCACCGCGCAGGCATTGCCCTGGATGCGGCGCAGGCATTTGACACCGGCGTTCGCACCATCCACCAGCACGCGCCAGCCCGATTCCGGCAGTTTCACGTCCTGCCGCTCCGCCGTCGCATTGAACACCACCACCACCGGCTTCGCTTTCGGGTCCCCCTCCGCCCCCTTCACGCAATAGCCCGCCATCCCGGCCGCCGGCATCGGCAAAAAGACCAGGCGGCGGCGAATCTCCTCCGCCGACTTCATCCGGAACGCCGGCACCGCCTTGCGCAGCGCGATCAAACCGCGATAGTACGCCACCAGACCGGCCTGCTTGACCTTCCGGCGCCAGTCGATGGCATTGATCGAATCGGAAAGGTTGTAGCTGTTCTCGTGCCCTTTCTTCGTCCGCGCCATTTCCTCGCCGGCATGCAAAAACGAAATGCCCTGGCTGGTCAGCACAATGGCCGCGGCCAACCGGTTCATCGCCAGCCGATCCGCCTCCTTCAGCCCCGGAGTCGTGTTCAGGATCCGGTCCCACAGCGTGTGGTTGTCGTGGCAGGAATCATAGCTCACGCACTGCTGGGGCTGCCGGGCCCAGGCGCCGTTCCACAAGTCGCCTTTCGGATACTGGATCTGCGAATGCCGGACCGAGGCCACGATGCCCGTTTTCAGGCGCTCCACGAACTCCGCCCCCCCCTGGATGAATCCGCCCTTTTGGTGTTCGGACACGGGTCCCTTGATGGCGTCCCGCAACGTGTCGTTGAACGCCGCGATCCGCGGCAGCCGCCCCACGTTGGTTTTCATCGCGCGCTGCTCGTAGGGCAACGGACTGTCCCCGCCCGTCCACCCCTCGCCGTACAGCACGATCGACGGATTGACCTTGTCCAGCGCCTTGCGGATCTGCTTCATCGTTTCCAAGTCGTGCAATCCCATCAGATCGAAACGGAATCCATCCACGTGGTATTCCTTCGCCCAATACACCAGTGAATCCACCATCATCTTGCGCACCATGGAGCGGTCCGAAGCCACCTCGTTGCCGCAGCCGGAACCGTTCGAGAATCCGCCCTCGGCATTCTGGCGGTGGTAGTACCCCGGCACCAACTGGTGGAAGTGCGAATGGTCGGCGTGGTAGGTGTGGTTGTAGACCACGTCCAGCACCACCCGCAGCCCGGCCTTGTGCATGCCCTGGACCATCTGCTTGAATTCGCGCACGCGCACGCGCCCATCCGCCGGATCCGACGCGTACGACCCCTCCGGCACATTATAGTTCTCGGGATTGTAGCCCCAGTTGTACTGTTTCCCCTTTTTCAGTTCGTCCACTCCGCCATAATCGGAAACCGGCAGCAGATGCACGTGCGTCACGCCCAGCTCGCGCAGATGGTCCACCCCCGTCCGGATTCCCTCCGGCCCCTTCGTCCCCCGCTCCGCCATCCCCACATACTGCCCGGGAAACCGGCTCCCCGCCGAAGCATGGATCGTGAAATCCCGGACATGCACCTCGTAGATGATCGCATCCACGGGATCGCTGAAAGACGCCATCGCATCCCGCGACCA
>CAYNHA010000037.1:0-9311 GCA_964397035.1 uncultured Verrucomicrobiota bacterium | reverse complement strand
GCGAAGGACGTCCACGCCGGGCGCGCCTTTCCGCCGGGGTCGAAGAGTGCGAAGGCTTTCCACATGCCTTCGCCGCACCACTCGGGGCTCCAGTAGTAGACGGCGGCAATGTCGGGATGGCGTTCGCAAAAGGCGAAGAAGTCGGCAAGCCAGCGGCGCTGGCCGTCGGGTGTGAGGGGATAGCCCGGCACTTCGTATTTCCAGCGGGAGAACTGGCCCTTGAAATCGCTTGTGCTGGGGTAGGCGGTTTCGGGCACGACGATGGGGCGTCCGGTGGCTTGGGCCACTGTTGCGGCGGTGGCACCGAATTGTTCCATTTCGAGGGAACCACCGATGTTGGAGGAGGGAAAGTAGGATAGCCCCGCGAAATCGAGTTGGACGCCGTGATCGATCATGAACCGGAAGAATGCGACGCAGAAGTCGGCATCCCACCAGTGTGCGATGTGGAGCATGAATGTGGCTTCGGGATCGGTTTCCCTCACGCCTTCCTGGGCGGCACGGATGAGTTGGGCGGAGTTGGGCCACAGCTTGCGGGAGAGGGCGTCGGGGTTCTTCTTGGCGCCCTTTCTCGGATATTCGCCGCAGATGCCGTAGTCGATTTCGTTGCCGATTTCGTAGAAGTGGTTGGTGAGGCCAATGGCCCGGAAATGGGCGACGATGTCGCGGGCATAGGTTTTCACGGCAGCCGCGCGTTCCTCGATGGTCAGACCCCGGAGGGATTCCGGCAGGGGTTGCTTCATCATGTCGGACCAGTCCTCGCTGAGAAAGATGACCAGATAGGGGTTGAGGTTGGCGGCGAGGGCGCGTTTCACGACCTCGGTGGCGTAGGTCTTGCCGTGGGGGCCGTCGTTCTTCATCCAGAGGCGGACGCGGAATTCGCGCACACCTTGCCTGGCCATGCCGGCAAAGAGATCGGACGGCTCGCCGTCCCAGGCCCAGGAGGCGCCGGCCGCTTCCATGCCGAGGGAATAATTGGCATCGACACCGACACGGAGTCCTTCGCTCCCGGCCAACGGTTGAGTCAGCATGAATCCCAGCAGGGCGCTCCAAACGGCTTGTCTCATGGCATTTCTCCGATCGGATCAGGGGGGGCAATGTTCGATGAATTCCTGGACGGCAGAATGAAGGAGATGGTTGCAGTGTAGCAAGCCGGAAACGGAAGAGGGCTGGGAAAGGGCGGGCGCATCCTCATTTCACGGACCTGCTCTCTCCCTATGTGATTACCGGATGGAACACGATTGCCGGGTGTCGCCTCTTTCTGTTTGCCCCCGTTTCCTTCGCCGCGCTCTCGGCGGCGACTTCGTCCTGCCTGGGAATGGGTGGTATGGCGAGGTGCCGTCCATGAAACGTGGTGATACCCCCACCGCATCAAATCAACTAGTTATTATAATAACTAGTCAAAATCTTTTCTCCGGTTTTACGGCACACCTTCCCCTCTTGAAATCCGTTTCCACCGGTGTTCATCGAAACGATGCTTGCGTTCCTGGGAAGCCGATTTCGTTGCAAAGCCGACGGAGGCCAAGGGAACGGAGATGCGCCCAGAGAGGGGAAAGGTCCATGGCCGAGAACTGAAAATGGAATGGCGAGAGGCGATCTCCAGGATGGCGTCGCATGGAATGAATCGGTGGATGATCGAGCGGATTTTGGGATATTCCGGCATGGACTCCTCGTATCCTTTTGGATATCCTGCCCGCATGGTTCGTGGCTGATGGATTGGAATAGGCATGGAAGCTACGGGAAGGAAACCAGCATGAAAAGAAAAGGACTCGCGTTCGCCCTCGTTCTGGCTCTTGCCGTCCCGGGGGGATGGGCCTGCACTGTCACGCTGGTGGGCAAGGATGCCTCGGCCGACGGGTCGGTGATGACATCGCATTCCGATGACGGGTTGGGCGACGGCCGCATGATCTATGTGCCGGCGATGGATCATCCACCGGGCTCGCTGCGTCCGGTGTATTACTCGCATTGCGCGTCGGGCTATTTGCCGGAGTGGGGGGCCACGGAGGCGCACCGGCTGGTGACGGACAGCCGCGGGCCGGGGTATGTGAGTCCCGAGGATCCGGCCAGCGTGCCGATCGGGTTCATCCCGCAGGTGCCGCACACCTATGCGTATTTCGACGCGAACTACGGCATCATGAACGAGCACCAGCTTTCCATGGCGGAGTGCACGGATCTGGCCCGCGTGGAGCCGCCGCCGCAGCCGGGCAAGCGTCTGTTTTATTCCGCCGAGCTTTCGCGGGTGGCGCTTGAACGCTGCAAAACCGCGCGCGAGGCGGTGAGGCTCATGGGAGAGCTGATTGATCAATATGGCATCTACTCGACGGGCGAAACCTTGTTGGTGGCCGATCCTCAGGAGGGATGGGTGTTCGAAATGTGTCCGTACGACATGGATGGAACGGGAGGTGTCTGGGTGGCGCAGCGGGTGCCGGACGACGAGGTGTTCGTGGCGGCCAATCAATTCCGCATCCGCGAAATCCGCGAAGATTCCCCGGATATGATTTTCTCCAAAAACATTTTCGAGGTGGCGCGGAAAAAGGGCTGGTGGAAGCCGGAAGACGGCAAGCTGGACTGGACGGCGGTGTATGGAGGAGGGGAATTCCACCATCCGTATTATTCGCTGAGGCGCGTGTGGAGGGCGATGTCGCTGCTGGCGCCTTCGCAGAATCTGCCTGCCTGGGTGGAGGGACCTTACACACGGGCCTATCCCTTCAGCATCAAGCCCGACCACAAGGTCACGCCGGAAAACATCTTTGCGATCCATCGCGACAACTACGAGGGTACGGAATTCGATTTGAACGTGGGCATGGCGGCGGGGCCGTTTGGCTGTCCAAACCGGTTCGAGGGGCAGGCGGAGGGCGTGGCCGACAAGGAAGGCAAGCTGAGCCCTCTGAATGGCGCCTTTGAACGGCCGCTGAACATCTACCGCTGCGTGTATGCCTATGTGAACCAGTCGCGCAGTTGGCTGCCCGACGGGGTGGGCGGGCTGACCTGGTACGGGCCCGACCGGCCGGCCACGGCGGTGCTGATGCCGTTCTACGCGGGCGTCACGAACCTGCCCGAGGCCATCCAGCGGTGCAATCTGATGAAATTTGATCGGCAAAGCATGTGGACGGCTTTCAACTTCGTGGCCAACTACGCGATGCTGAAATACAAGTACATGATCCAGGACATCCAGAAGGAACGCAACCGCTTTGAGGCGGCGGCGTTCGGGACGCAGGCGGAACGCGAGGCGAAAGCGGCTGACCTGTGGAAGCAGGGAAAGGCGGAGGAGGCGCGTGCGTTCCTGACGGAATATTGCAACGGCAATGCCAAGGCGGTTCTGGAGGATTGGTGGAAGCTGGCGGAGACGCTGTACTGCAAATACAACGACGGCTATCTGAACACCCGCGACGGGCTGGCCCAGCAGGTGTTTTATCCGGCCTGGTGGCTGGAGCAGGTGGGCTACGTCAATGGACCAACAAGCTACGAGAAACCGTCGGCAACTCCATAGGAAGCCCGACTGGACAAGGAGAACACGACGATGAGGATAAACCGGATGTGGTGCGTGGGGATGGGGGTGTTGTTCTGCCTGTTCGGGGCGCTTGCTGTGCAGGGGCAATCCAACCGGGGGCCCGAGTTCCCTGTGCTGGTGGTGAGTTCGGACGTGTCGCCGGGAGGTTTTCTGGAAAACGTGAAGGCGGAGCTGGCCGAGCAGGATCTGCGCGTGGTTTCGGTGCCGGATCTCCAAACCGGGCTGGGCCGTTTGCAGCAGCGAAAGACGTTTGGCGCTCTTGTGCTGGACGTGGATGTGCTGGGTCCGGACTCCTTCGAGGAATCGTTATCGGCGGCCCTGGCCTCCATCCGGGAGGTGAACGACCCGCTGCCCGTCTTTTTGCTTTCGGAGGCTTCGGTGCTGGCGCGGCTTTTGCCGGACCATCTCGGGCAACTGTCGGGCTACATCCGCAAGAACGAAGACACCCCCGCCTTTGTGGCCGGCACCATCCGGAACGCGGTCGCGGCGTATCGAGCCGAAAGCCTGCCGCCGTTTTTCAAGGCCCTTGTGGAATACGTGGATTCCTGCCGATATGCCTGGTCCACGCCGGGCCATGCAGGCGGGCTTGGTTTCCTGGCCTCCACGCCCGGCACGGCCTTTCACGAGTTCTTCGGGGAAAACCTGCTGCGGGCCGACCTGTCCAGCAGCATGCCGCAGCTGGGCTCCATCCTGGAGCACCAGGGGCCGGCCGGGGATGCCGAGCGGGAGGCGGCGGAAATTTTTGGCGCGGACTACACGTTCTTTGTCCTCAACGGCACCAGCACGGGAAACAAGATCGTGTGGAATTCCCTCCTGGCTCCGGGCGACATTGTGTTGGTGGACCGCAACTGCCACAAGTCCATCATGCACGCGATCATCATGACCGGTGCGATTCCCGCCTATCTGCCGCCCACGCGGAATCCCTACGGCATCATCGGCACGATTCCGCTCGATAGCTTTTCCGCCGGGGAAATCGCCGCGGCCATTGGGCGGGCATCCCGTGCGAAGGCCGCGCAGGGGGGGCGCAAGCCGCGCGTGGTGGTGATCACCAATTCCACCTACGACGGACTGTGCTATTCCGTCCTTGGAATCAAGGACCGCGTTTCCGATCTGGTGGACAACCTTCACTTCGACGAAGCGTGGTATGGATATGCGCGATTCCACCCTCTCTACAAGGGACGCTATGGCATGTCCCCCGAAGGGGAGTCCGCCCGGCATCCGCCGACCTTTGCCACGCAATCCTCCCACAAGCTGCTGGCGGCCTTTTCACAGGGCTCCATGATCCATGTCCGCAACGGCGGAACGGTGAAGGTGGATCCGGAGCGATTCAACGAAGCCTTCCTGATGCACACGAGCACGTCTCCGTTCTATCCCATGTTTGCCTCGCTGGACGTGGCGGCCAAAATGATGGAGGGCGGCTCGGGAATCCGCATCCTGAACAGCATTCTGGGGCAGGCCATCCAGTTCCGGCAGAAAATGGCGGAAATCGGATCGCGGATTCCGGAAGGGGACTGGTGGTTCCGCGTGTGGCAACCCGAGCGGATCGGCTCGCAGGCGTTTGAGGACGTGGATCCGGAGCATCTCCTGACGCATGCGGAGGACTGGACCCTGAAGGATGGAGAGAGCTGGCACGGGTTCAAGGATTTCGGAAAAAACAACGTCATGCTCGATCCCATCAAGGTGACGGTCCTCACGCCGGGCATCCAGGTGGATGGCACGATGGCGGAAGAGGGGATTCCGGCCGGCATCGTGTCCGAATACCTGCGCGCGCACGGAGTGGTTCCGGAGAAGACGGGGCACTACAACATCCTGTTCCTGTTTGCGCCGGGGGTCACCGAAGGCAAGGCGGGCGTGCTGCTTGCCCGGTTGCTGGAATTCAAGAAGCTGTACGACCGGAACGCGCCGCTGGGCGAGGTGCTGCCGGACATGGCGGCCCAGCATCCCGAGCGGTATGGCGCGGTGGGGCTCCGCGACCTGTGCCGCGACATGCACGGCTATCTCCGGCAAAACCAGTTGTCGCGCCTCATGATGGATGTCTATGAGAAGATTCCCGAGCAGCGCCTGATTCCCACGGAAGCCTATGGATTGCTCACTCACGGGCGGGTGGAATACGTGCGGACGAAGGATTTGCCCGGACGGATCCCGGCCGTCATGGTGGTTCCGTATCCTCCCGGCATTCCCGTCATCATGCCGGGAGAGCAATTCGGAGCGGCGGACAGTCCCATGATCCGCTACCTGTCCATGTGCGAAGAATTCGACAACCGTTTTCCCGGATTCGAAACGGAAATCCACGGCGTGAACGTCGAAACGGAAAACGGGCGCCGCGTGTACGAAGTGGATTGCATTGCGGCGGACGCGGCCGATTCCATTTTGAAGGCGCAGGAGCCGTCCCGGTAGCGTGTTGGAACGAGGAGGCTGGCCATGGAAACCCTATTTGCCCCGGCGGAAAAAGTGGATGCGCGGGAATTGGCGGCGGAAATCGAAGTTGTCAGCCAAAATCCCGTTGTGTCGGCCTTGCTGCATTCCATCGGCGGTCTCCTGGCCGTGCTGGATGAGCACCGGCAGGTGGTGGCGCTCAACCATTCGCTCCTGGAGTGGATGGGCATTCCGGATGCCGTTCCGGCGCTGGGCCTGCGTCTCGGGGAAGCCTTGGAGTGCGTACACGCGCACGATGGGCCGGGGCACACCTGCGGAAGCACGCGCTTTTGCTCCACGTGCGGAGCGGCGATTGCCATGATGGCCAGCCTGGGGCAGGATGCAGCGGCGGAAAGAATCTGCGCGCTGACGGCTCGCCAGGGCGGTCGGCCGGTGGAACTGGCGTTGCTGGTCCGCTCCCAGCCGATCCGGCTGTCCGGAAAGCGGTTTTTGCTGGTCTTTCTGCAGGATATCACCCAGCAGCAGCAGCGGGCGGCGCTGGAGCGCACCTTTTTCCACGACATCAACAACATGCTGTGCATGCTGTCCGGGGCCAGCGAGATGCTGGCCCGGGAGCATCCCTCCGAATGGGCCGACATCCTGTGCCAGGCCTCGGCTCGCCTGACCAAGGAGGTGGCCATCCAACGGTGCCTGTCGCAGAACGACGAGAATTCCTATCAGCCGCTCTGGAGCATGCCGACCCTGTCCGAGATACAGAAGGATCTCCAATCGTTTTTCGCGGCGCATCCGGTGGCGCAGGGAAAAACCGTCGAGTTGGAGGTGGAGGCGCCGGAACAATCCCTCCGGACCGACCCCGCGCTGCTTTCGCGCGTGCTGTGCAACATGGTGCTGAACGCGCTGGAGGCCACGGAACCGGGAGGCACCGTTCGTGTGAACCTGGCATCGCGGGACGGGCATGTGACGTTCAGCGTGTGGAATGCCGGCGAGATTCCGGCGGACATTGCCCGGCGCGTTTTCCAGCGGAATTTCAGCACGAAGGCAGAGGCGGGAAGGGGGATCGGAACGTTTTCCATGAAGCTGTTTGGCGAAAAGATCCTGGGTGGCCGGGTGGATTTCTCGACCTCCCTGGCGGAGGGAACGACCTTCCGGCTGGTGCTGCCCAAATAAACGAAGGAGAGGATTCCATGATCACAGGAAGTTGCCATTGCGGAGCGGTGAAATATGAAGTGCCCGGCGCCCTGCTCCGATTCTTGAATTGCCACTGCGACGATTGCCGCAAGCTCTCCGGATCGCCCTTTGCTTCGTACGTGGCGGCGGCTTCCGAGGGATTCCGCGTGGTTTCGGGAGAGGACCGCATCGAAGCCTATGCCTCCTCGCCCGGCAAAAGAAGGTGTTTTTGCAGAACCTGCGGGACCCACCTGTTTGCATGGGCGGACAACCGGCCCGGCATGGTCATTCTCAAGGCTGGTACGCTGGATGGAGATCCGGGGCTGCGTCCCGATGTGCATGTGTGGACCAGCGCCAAGGCCCCGTGGCACGAAATCTGCGACCATCTTCCGCAGCTTCCCAAGGGGTTTCCGCAGCAATAAGTTCCCCTGCCCGGGAAGGCTGGTTTTCGGGGTTTTCCACAGTGTGGAAACATTCTTTCCATTGTGTGGAAAAATCGCGAAAAAATCTTCCATAGTGTGGAAAACCCGGACTATCACTTATAATTATAAGTGATAGTCGAAGAGGAGGGGGGTTGACTTTTGGAGGGGGGCTGGGTAAGGTGCGCGAGTTTTTTGAGGAATCCGTCCGGGTGGGCGGATCCGTTTTGTTCTTTGTCACGGCTGGGCACGGCGCTCGGATGAGCGGCCGGTGCGCGGCCGAGGAATGCCCATCGAAAACGCATTGCCCGATGGTGTAATGGCAGCACACGGCCCTTTGGAGGCCAGAGTCAAGGTTCAAATCCTTGTCGGGCAACCATTGCACCCGAGAGCGGACGGACGAAAGAAAAAGACTTTTATGGAAAATCACATCAAAATTTTCGCGGGAAATGCGAATCGGCCGCTGGCGGAGAAGATCGCGGCGCGGGTGGGCATTCCGTTGAGCGCGGCCAGCGTGACGCGCTTTCCGGACGGGGAAATTTCCGTGACCTACGAGGAAACGGTGCGGGGGCGCGATGTGTTCATCATTCAGCCGACGGGGATGTCGCCGAATGAATACCTGATGGAACTGCTGATCATGACCGATGCGGCCCGGCGGGCCTCGGCCAAGCGGATCACGGCGGTGATGCCTTTCTTTGCCTATGCGCGGCAGGACCGAAAGGACCGCTCTCGCGTGCCGATTTCGGCGAAGCTGGTGGCGAATTTGCTGGTGGCGGCGGGGGTGAACCGCGTGCTGACGATGGATTTGCATTCGCCGCAAATCCAGGGATTTTTCGATATTCCGGTGGACCACTTGTATGCGGCGCCGCTGCTGGTGCGCTATTTGCGCGAAAAAATCCCGGCGGAAAACCGCGTGGTGGTGGCGCCGGATCCGGGCGGGCTGAAGCTGGCCTATTCCTATTCGCAGTTGCTGAATGCGGGATTGGCGCTGGCGGGCAAGCACCGGACCTCGGCTACGGAGGTGGAGGCGCTGGAGCTGGTGGGGAACGTGGAAGGGAAGGATTGCATCCTGACCGACGACATGACCACGACGGCCGGCACACTGGTGGCGGCGGCGAAGATGGCCAAGGCGAACGGGGCGAAATCGGTGCGGGCGGCGGTGAGTCACTGCCCGATCACGGAGCTGGGCATCCGGCGGCTGCAGGAGTCGCCCATCGAGGAGTTGGTCACGACCGACAGCTTGCCGCAGCAGAAGTGGGATGATTTTCCGATCACGGTGCTGTCCGTGGCGGATTTGCTGGGGGACGCGATCAAGCGGATCTATGGAGACGAATCGGTTTCCAAGCTGTTCGAGATTCATCAAGGGAGAACGCAATGAAAGAGACAAAACTGACCGCCCAGCCCCGCGAGGCGAAGGGTAGCGCGTCGGCCGGCCGCCTGCGCCGCACGGGATGGTTTCCGGCGGTGGTGTACGGCGAGGGCCGCCCGGGCGTGGACATCCAGCTGAACGAGCATGATTTCGTGATGATGCTCCGGAGCCACCGCAGCGAGAACATGATCCTGGACCTGGCGGTGGAGGGGATGGACAAGCCCTTCAAGGTGATGCTCAAGGCGATGCAGCACCATCCGATTTCGGGCCGGGTGATCCATGTGGACTTCTACGAGGTTTCCATGACCCGGAAGATCGAGATCGAGGTGCCGGTGAAGCTGACGGGCGTTCCGACGGGCGTGGCGAACGAGGGCGGCATCCTGGAGCACGTGTTGCGCGCGCTGACGGTGCAGTGCTTGCCGGGCGACATGGTCGAGGAGCTCGAGCTGGACGTGACGGGCCTGTCCGTGGG
>CAYNHA010000036.1:0-21720 GCA_964397035.1 uncultured Verrucomicrobiota bacterium | reverse complement strand
GATGATCGGCAAGGATGGCGGAATCGTGGGGTCATATTCCACATTCAAGACCGTATTGTTCGGCTCGAACGAAATAATCACCGCCTTGGTCAGGATCTCGCTGGTCTCCGCCTCGGCCGTCTTGAAAAAGGCGTTCGCGTGAAACACCGGCTGCGACAAATCCTGCACGTCCTTGTATTCCTCGCTCATTCCCGCCAGCACGGAGGACGCCTTGACCTTGGCCGGAGGAACAGGGGCATCGATGGCCCCCAGCGACTGGTAAATCGTCGAGGCGCGGTTCCACACCACCTCGAAATTCGACGGATTCATCGGATCCAGGAAGAAATTGCTGTTTTCTCGGTAGTTCGACAAATGGGCATCGCCCTCCACGATCCCGCCATCCTTGCCGATCATCGCCGCGCAGTCCTCGACGGGAATGCTGTAGGCGGCCGACATCAACTGGGCGGCGGCATCCACGTTCTTCCTCACCATGTCCACGCCCTCGAAAATCCCGCGCACCAGGTTGGCCACGATCTCGGGATGGTCGCGGAAAAAGTCGTTGCGCACCGCCCACACGTCGGCAATCAGGCGGTTGGCGCTCTCGGTGCTGACAATCAGGCGGGCGCCCTGCAGCCCCTCCGCCACCGTGTAGATGTCCGGGGCCCAGCCCACAAAGGCGTCGAAGGAGGAGTCCTGGACGAAAATCTTGGCCGCCGAAGCCGCATCCGCCGCCCAGCGAAAATCCACCTGTCCGGGATCCACACCCGCATCCAGCAGCATCGACATGATGAAATAATGGCTGGGTGAATTCTGGGCCAGCACCACCTTGCGCTTGACGCCGCTCTTCATCCGGAAATCGTTGATCGTGCGGATGTCGCCGCGGGCCACGATGCCGTCGCCGCCGTCCGACCAGTCCACCTGCTGGCAGATGATGGGCACGGTGCGGGAATCCCGGACCAGCGCCGGAGCAAAGAGCGCCATCATGTCCAGCGTGCCCCACAGCACATGGCTGTGGCCGCTGGCAAACAGATCGCGGGCCTTCACCGGGTCATCCACAATGCTGAGATTCACATAGAAGCCGTATTTCTTGAAGAATAGGCTTCCATCGTTAGGCTCCATGCCATTGTTGGCCATGATGATGGGCGCCCATCCCGGCCACACGTTGATGGGGAACTGCACCACCAGCTTGCCGTTCTTCATCGTCTTGTCGTAGTCGCTGACGCCCGTCACCGCCGGCAGCGCCATCTCTCCAACCAGCGTGGCCTCCTTGTCGCCCGCCAGCAATTTCTTGGTGAGCTCCGTCATGTCCACCTGGGCGATGTTGGGGCGCGTTTCCGGAGCAATCTTGTCCCACCAGCGCCAAACACCCCAGCCCAGCACCGCCAAAACCAGGAGCGTGAATACGAATTTTCCGCGACTTGTCATGAACCGATCCTCCTCTGTCTTTCTTCCATCGATGTTTGGCCGCTGCCCTTATTTTTCCGCAATCTTCTGCCGGGTGTCCCGGGGCGCCTCGGCGGCCGCCGGGGCGGCGGCCTCGGCCTGCACCATGCCCATCTTGCGCTTGTATTCCTCGAACAGTTGGGCGCCCCGCGCCTTGCGCATGTCCTGCTGGCGCTGGATGGAGGAACCCATCTCCTTGGCCAAATCGAGCGTCGCGCGCATCTGCCCCTCGCCGCTCGCGGCGGACTGGCGAAGCTGCTGCATGGATTGGCTCAATTCCCCGCCCATCATGCCTTGCAGCTCCGTGATGGAGCCCTTCATCAGCGTGGCCAGGTTTTCCAGCGAGCGCCCCACGGCCACGCGCACCTTCACCTGTTCAAATTCCTGCTGGAATTTCTGAACCTCCCGGATGCTTTGCGCAATGATCTGGGTATTCTGCTTGTACAGCTCCTCCAGATTCTGCAACTGCACATTGTTGTCGGCAATGTCCTGCTCCAGGTTCGCCAGTTGCTCGGCGAAATGCGCCCCGTTGTCCGCATCGTTGGCCGCAGCCGCGCCGGAAAGCAGTCCTTGCAGCCCCTGGCGCTGGCGCTCCTGGCGCTTCACCTGGTCCTTCAGCATGGCAATCTGACCCGCCAACTGCCCGTTGGCATAATGGGCCTTGTCGGCCTTGGCCTTGGCATCGCGGATGCCGCGCTCCACCACCGCCTGGTTGATGGCGTCGGTTTCAGTGGCTTTTTCGGCCATCAGGCCCAGGTAAATCATCAACCGTTTCAGTGCTCGGAACATGGCTTTCTCCTTCTCATGAACTGCGGGGCATTATTTCAGCGGTGGCTCGTTGTTTTCGAGCAAAATCTTTTTCTGCAAAATATAGTCGAGCTGCTCCTGGAGCTGCCCTTCATCGGCGGCCCCCACCACCGTGGCGCCGAGATTCTTGACGGGATCGAACACCTTGGCCGCCACATCGAATGCAACGAAGTGTACCTGAAGGCTTGCGCCGAACCGTTCGCAATCCGCCCAGATCCCGGGCAGCACCTCTTCCGGAGCGGGACCTTCCGTGTTTTCCCCGTCGGTCACCACCAGCACGTGCTTGCGGGACAAGGGCGACTTCAGAAGGTCCCTTGACGCCGTTTGCAGCGCCCTTCCCAGCGGCGTGCCGCCCCGCGGCCACGGCAAGGAGGCGATGGCCTCCTTGAAAACCGATGACTGGAAAGGCCGCATCGACAGGACCCGGCGCGCGCGAAGCGTCTTCAGCACAAGCAGCTCCGCCTGGACTTCGCGTACCGTTCCCGGAGCGGCGCCGGCCACGTAGACATCCAGTTGGTTGAAAATGGAATTCGCGGCGCGCCCGGCAATCTGGAACTTGGGTTCCGGCAGCTTCAGGGCATTGGGCACCCGGTCCTCCATGCTGCCGGAGGTGTCATAGACAATCGCCATCGCCAATCCCTCGCGCAAGGCCGGTGGCGACCCCAGGTGGCGATCGGCGTATTCCCGGAAACCCAGAAAGAGGAATCCCGCCCCCGCCAGCCCCAGCACCATCCATTTCCCCGCCTTCATGTTCACGGCGCCTTGTTCGCAATGCCAAACGGAACATGCACCGAGGGCGTGTTCTTCGATACGTTTTCCAGATGGACCATCTGGTCATCGAAAAACAGGTGCGGCTTGAGGATGTCCAGCACGCGCTTCTTTTCGATGCCGCCCATCAGAAACACCTCGTCCGCCTCGATGTCCAGCGCGGAGAGCGTATTGTTCAGGCGCTCATGCGCAGGCGCGCCGCGGGCCGTCACGATGGAAATGCGCAGCAGCCGCCGGTGCGCGGGATCCTGCTGTGCGCGCGCAATATCCATTTTCTGGAAAAAGGAAATCTGCTGCATCAGGGGCATCAGGGGCCCTGCCTTCAGCGGGCGGTCGCGGTTCTCCATCTCGTATTGTCGGAACTGCTCCAGGTCGTTCGTTTTCTTGTAGACGCGCTCGGCCTCGTCGTCCACCAGCACGCCATCGAAGTCGAATGCGATGCGGAGCTGCTCGTCCTCCTCGTCGTCCACCGCCTCGCACGGCAACACGTATCCCGCCGGATAGCCCAGATCCACGGCCTCCTTCACCTGCTCGGCGTTCGTGCTCAGATAGAGGGACGCATTCACCGATTCCATGAATGGATAGGGCTTGCGGCCCGCCATGAAAAACGCGCGCGTAATGTCCAGCCCGTGCTCGCGCACCGCCTCCATCACCCGCATGCCGTCGTCGGCGTGGTAGCGCGACAAAATCACCACCTCCACCGGATGCTCCTCGGGATACATGCGGTTCAGCATCAGCAGGCGGCGGATGAACGGGAAGCCCGTGCCGGGTTTGGGCAAATCGTGACGGTGCTCGTGCTGGTATTTCCGGAAAACCTCCAGCCCCTTCTCCAGATACAGCGAGTGCTCGTACGACAAGTCAAACAGCACCGTCGACGAAACGGCCACGACAAATTTCTTTTCGATGGGGTACGGCATGCCCTTCCTCTCGCAATTTTTTTGATCAAGCCTTTCCCATTGTCGACGCTTCCCTCTGGACTGCAAGCCCTTTTCTCTGCGTAAATAACCGCCAAAATTCCCTCCCCTCCGGTTGCGGTTTGCCCCGAACGGGTGGATAGTAGGAATGGTTCGGCGAGAGGAGGCCGCTGTGCTTGAGTTTGCCAACAAAACGCTGGGAAATGCCGAGGTGGTTGCCGTCCGGGGATATCTGGACAGCACCACCTCGCGCCTGCTCGAAACTCATTGCGACGGCCTCCTCCATTCCGGCTTCCAATCGATCGTCCTGGACTTCGCCGGCCTGAACGCCCTGAGCAGCGAGGGGCTCCGCACCATTCTCGCCCTCTCCAAGCGGATCCAGGCCAGCGGCGCCCGGCTGGTTTTTACTGGAATCCACGGCTCCATCCGCGATATGTTCGACATCGCTGGATTCTTGGACGCCTTTCCCGTGGTGGACCACGCGGAAACCGGCATTGCGTAACCCGTAGGGAGCCAAATGAAAAAACTGTTGAAATTCTTAGCGTGGACGTTTGTTGTCCTCGCCCTTCTGGTTGTCGCGGTCTCCCTGTCCCTGGACCGGATCGTTCCAAAAGCTTCAACGCCGCCGTCCCCTCCGTCCTCGGCGTGCCCGCCAGCCTGCAATCGGCCAACATCACCCTCCTGACCGGAAAAGCCGCCCTCCACCAGCTCCACATCGGCAATCCGGCCGGCTACAAGACGGATGGCCTTTTCGACCTGGACTCCGTCTCCGTGTACGTGGACAACGCCTCCCTTCTCGCCGACACCATCGTCATCAAGAAAATCCATGTCGACGGCCTCGTCGTGACATACGAAAAAGGCCTCCGCAACAGCAACCTCGGCGCGCTTCTGGAATCCCTCTCCGCAGGCGAAGAAACCACCGAAGAAAAGACCGACGACCCGGAGAAACCCGGCAAGAAGGTCGTCATTGAAAAGGTCGTCATCACGAATGCCCGCATGAATTTCTCCGTCACCGGCGCGGCCGCCCTCACGGGCGGGGGAGCCATCCCCATTCCGTTGCCCACCATCACCCTCACCGACCTGGGCAAAGAAAAGGAAGGCATCACCCTTGTGGAAGCCATCCGCCGCGTCCTGACCGCCATCGCCGGCGCCACCGGAACCGCCATCGCCGGCTCCGCCAAACTGCTCGGGCAGGGCATCGCCGCCGCCGGCGATGGGGCGTGGTCCCTCGGCAGCGCGGGCGTGGACGCCGGGAAGGCCGTGGTCGGGGGGACCCTCGACGTCGGCAAAACCGTGGTCGGTGGCGTGGGAGACGCCCTGAAATCCGTGAACCCCTTCGGCAACTAGAATCCCCCCATGAATACTCCCTCCGCCTCCTCCCGGCGCTGGCTGGGCCCCATCAGCGTGGTGTTCTGCACCGTGCTGGTCATCTCCAACGTCAGCGCCATCAAGCCCCTGAGCATTCCCGGCCTGCCGTTCATCCTGATGGATGGCGGGAACCTGCTGTTTCCCATCTCGTACATTTTCGGCGACATCCTCGTCGAGGTCTACGGCTACGCCCAGTCCCGGCGCATCATCTGGATGGGCTTTGCCATGAACATCTTTGCGGCCGCCGCGTTTTCGCTGGTGGCCCTGCTGCCGCCCGCCCCCGGCTGGGAAAACTTCTACGCCCCCGGCGTGCCCATGCAGGACGCCTTCGCCTCCATCCTCCTGCAAACGCCGCGCGTGGTCCTCGGCAGCGTCATCGCGTTCTGGTGCGGCTCGTTCCTCAACGCCTGGGTCATGGCCCGCATGAAAGTCCTGACCCAGGGGCGCCACCTCTGGATGCGCTCCATTGCCAGCACCGTTTTCGGCGAAGGCGTCGATTCCCTCCTCTTCACCACCATCGCCTTTGGGGGCGTCTGGCCCCTTGCCCTCGTGTTCCAGGTCATCTTCTGGAATTTCACCCTCAAAACGGCCTACGAAATCCTCGCCACTCCCCTCACCTACTTCATCGTGAACCGCCTCAAGCGCGCCGAACAGGCCGACCCCTTCGACACCCACACCGACTTTTCGCCCTTCCGGCTCGACGTCTAGCCTTCCCCGCTCTACTCTCCCCCGCATGAAACGACCCGCCCCCAAACCCACCGCCCTCCGCCGCCTGCCGCCCGTCCAGCGCAACGGCACCGAACTGCTCGACCACCTGGCCGAACACCTTTCCGTTTCCCGACGCGCCGCCAAAACCCTTCTCGACGAACGCCTCGTCTTCGTCAATGGCCGCCGCATCTGGATGGCCAAGCACCGCCTCCAAACCCGCGACGCCGTCGAAGTCCTCCCCGATGCCCTCACCGCCCGCCAAACCGCCGCCGCCCCCGTGCGCATCCTGCTGGACGACCCGCTTTTCCTCGTTGCCGACAAGCCCCCGTGCCTCCTCACCACCGGCGAGAAATCCCTTGAAACCCGCCTGCGCGACCAGCTCGGCCTGCCCGGCCTGAGCGCCGTGCACCGCCTCGACAAGGACACCTCCGGCTGCGTCCTCTTCGCCAAGAACGAAGACGCCCGCCGCGCGCTCATCGCCCAGTTCGAGGAAGGCCGCGTCCGCAAGCTCTACCACGCCCTCATCGCCGGCAACCTGCCCGCCCCCACCCTGGACATCCGGCTCCACGTCGACAACCTCCCCGCCGTCAGCCACGTCCGCCAGGTCTCCGCTCAATCCCGCGCGCCCCGTTGCGCCCACGTCACCGTCTCCATCGAGACCGGCCGCACCCACCAGATCCGCATCCACCTCCACCACGTCGGCGACCCCATCCTCGGCGACCGCCAGTACTTCAGCGCCCTCAGCGCCGACTTCCCCGAAGTCCCCCGCCAGATGCTCCACGCCTCCGAACTGCGCTTCGTTCATCCCCAAACGAACAAGCCCGCCACCGCCTCCTCCCCCCTCCCCAAGGATTTCCGCGACTGGCTCCGCAACCTGCGCCTGACCTAGGTCCCCTAAAAAAGTTTTCCACAGTATGGAAAACTTTTTCGCGATTTTTCCACACAATGGAAAAAATGGTGGGCTTCGGGCCACGTTTGGCCCTCGTTCCGAAGCGGAACTTGCCTTCGGCAATCCGTGCGCGAAGCGCGCGCTCCACACTGTGGAAAACTCCAGCTAGGGCTGTTTTTTGAGCAAGGCGTCCAGTTCCCGCTGCTGCTCCCCGGAGAGCTGGTCGCGGTGCGCGTCGAGGAGCTTCAGGACGGCGAGGGTGCGGAAGCGGTCGCCTTCCAGCTCGTAGCTCTTCGCCAGCAGGAAGGCGAGCTTGGGTTCGAAACCGCGCTGCCTCAGCGAATCCTTCAGGTCCGTCTGCGCCTCCTTGAGGCGGTTCATCTTCAGCAGGATTTCCCCGCGCGTGGTCAGCATGACGCCGTTTCCGGGCTGCCGGCGCAGGGCCTCGTTGACGAGTTCCAGAGCCTCCGTCAAATCCCCGTCCTGCTCATGGATGACGGTGGCGAGGTTGTTGAGCAGCGTGGGATCGCGCCGCCGCTGGATGCCTTTGCGAAAAGCGCTTTCGGCGGCGGCCAACTGGCCCTTGTTGTACTGTTCGATGCCTTCGTTCTGGTATTGCAGATAGTGTTCGGGGTCCCGCCGAAGCAGGGCGCGCAGACTGGCCTCCATCAGCTTCCGGTTGCCGGACTCCTGGGCCAGCGTCATCATCATCTCCCACAACTGGGTGTTCCTGGGATCTTCCTGGACGCCGCGCTCCAGCTCGGCCTGCGCCTCCTTCCAGCGCTTTTTCGACAGGTAGACGGCGGCAAGGGAAATCCGGGTGGCGAGGTCGGCGGACGGCAGATCCTTGAGCACTTTGAGGGACTGGGCGTTCAGGGGATTGTTTTCATCCGTCAGCAGCACGAGGGCCATCCAGACGCGGGGATCCCCGGAGGTCTGGCGCGAAAGGGATTCGAGCATTTCCACGGCCTTGGGCGTGTCGCCGCGCACATGGGTGAGCATGGCGCGGTCGAACAGCGCTTCTTCTTCCGGGAGGCCCATGGCCTTGGCCTCGGCGATATAGGCTTCCGCGATGTCCGGATCGTTTTGGCGCAGCGCAAGGCGGCAGAGAGCCATCAGGGCGGTTGTGTTGCGGTCGTCGCGGATCAGCTCCGCCCGGCAGGTGGGCTCGTCCGGTGTGGGCACGCCAAAGAGCAGATAGGCCTGGTCCAGCAGTTGTTCCGCTTCCCAGGAACCACCCTCGGTGGGAGGAGGAAGGAAGCGGGCCCCTTCCTGCGAAACGGGCACCCCGGAGAGGGCCCAGACAAAACCGCGGCGCACCCATTCGCGGGCCTGCCACAGATAGCCCTGCCGGATGGCCAACGCCCAGCGCGTTCCGTCCAGCTTCTCCTGGCGGCGGTCCCAGTCCGCTTCCAGTTCCTCCGTTTCGGGCAGTTCGCGCCTCCGGCCCATTTCCAGCAGATTCATCAGGACGCTCAGGTTCTTCGGATGGATGCGGCGCGCCAGGCGGAAGGCCGCCAGCGCGGCCTCCTCGTTCCCGCGTTCGGCCTGCATCACGCCCACGTTGTTGGCGACCTTGGAAACCATGAGGCCCAGCAGGTCCTGGTAGGGACGGGCCAGGTTCCTCTCGGGCGCCGGATGCGCGGTCAGGTCGGCCATGCGTTCCCAAAATGGAATTTGCGATTCCATGAGGGCGGTCACGTCCACCCGGTTGGAGGAGGTTTCGATGCGGTAGAGAAAGCGGTCGGGGACCAGATAGCCATACTCCCGGAAGACATCGGGCATGTCGATAATGGCGGTCTGCGAGGGGCCGGTGTCGGACAGCATCAGGTTTTCCACGAATTGCCCGAAATCCGCCTGCTCCAAAGGCGTCCTCAGCGAATCTTCCGCGAAACGAAGAGCCAGGTGCTTCAAGTAGGGCGGAGAACTGGTGCGGGGCGCGCTGAGGACCCGGACCGGCAGGGAGCGGGTCCGAACAGCCAGTTGCAGGGTGTCGTCCAGGAGTCCGTTGGACATCAGGATGTCCCGCCCGTCCAGTCGTTCGAGCACCTCGTCGGCCGCCGCGGCCACCCCGGCGCCGGGACGGGCATCCACGACGAACCAGTTCAGCGCTCCCGCCAGCAGGATCGCCACCGGGATCAACAGGGCCAGGGCGCTGGCCGCCCGGCGCGCCGCGCGCATGTACCAGCGGCGGTCCACCAGAAGCTGCGGCTCGCCGAGGATCCAGATTTCGCCCGCCATGTAGCCCACGCAAATCGCCAGGATCAGATAGGGCGTCACCAGCAGGTAGCCCGTTCCCATCAGGTTCCATGGCGAATAGCTGGCATCGAAGAGAACGCCCATCAGACCGCCCAGGAAGATCAGGCGCACGGCGATTTGCCACCCCTCGTAGAACCAGGGCGAGCGCCGGGACATGGTGAACAGGGTCATCCACGGCACCACCGAAAAGAACATCACCACCGGAAATCCGGGATGGAAGCGGAGCTGGGCAATGAGAAAGAGCTGGTCTTGCAAAATCTGGGCCAGCGCCTGGGCCTTCGAGGTGAACAGCCCCCACGCCAGGCCTCTGCGGAACAGGAGCGTGGCATGCACCGGATAGAGGAAAAGCCCCAGGCCGAACCCCAGCCAGCCGGCCACGTGGACACGCCAGTTCCCCAGCGACTGCCAACGGAAGATTTCCCGCACGATCAGAAACAGGGCCAGAGGAAGGAACAAGAGGACGGTGGCATGTTCCGCCGCTCCAGCGCCCAGCAGCAGCCCCAAGAAGAACAGGTCCCGAACGCGCCCCCAATGCTGGTACTCCGAAAACCGCCAGGCGGCCAGCAGCAGCAGCAGCAGGTGGAACGAGCCCGGCAGGGAGCGCGTCGAAATCATCCAGAACGGAATGCTGCAGGCCAGATAGAGCCCGGCCACCAGGCCGGAAAGCCTCCGCGCCTGGGCCTCGCGGATGAAGGAGCTTTGTCCCGGCTCGTTCCGGATCACATAGGCCACGCGGGTCATCAGCATGCCCAGCATGGCCACGCAGGCGGCCCCGCAAACGGCGCTGAACAGCCCGGTCCACGCCGCGAGCGAGAGGCCGGAATAGCGCGCCAGCGCCTTGACCAGCAGGCCCCAGAGGGGATCCCGGGGCGTCGGCGGACTGTCCCCTCCCAAATGGGCCAGCAAGGCTTGCGTGGGCAGGCCGGGGAACGGGGTCCAGCTCAGGGTGGCGAGGTACAGCCCCAGGGAAACCAGAAAGAGGAGAAGGGCCACATGGGTTTCGCTCGGGAACTGTTTTCCCAGCGGGTCCCCCTTCACGACGGCATGGGGATCGCGCCCCTCGGAATTCACATCTGTTTTGCGCGGCGGAAAGAACCGGAACTCGCCTCCCGGTCCTCCCATGCGGACTGGTCTGTCGAAGAAATCGCTCATGGTTTCTGCATCCGCTGGAACAGTTGCTTCGACTGGAATTTCTGCCAAGGCGTCATTTCACTCTGGCGCTGCGCCAGGCCCTTGGCGAGCTCCCGCGCCGCCTGCCTCTCGCCGCAGGCCAGGTGGTGACGCAGGAAAATCAACAGAACCGGTACCGGACTGGAAAGAGAATCCCGGAGGACAGCCAGCTCGTTATCCACCCCGGCCCAGTTCCCCTCCCGGACCTCCTGATCGAGCTGCATGCACCGGAACAAAGGATTGAAGGGCTGTTTCCGCCGGGCTTCCTCCAGCAGATTCCGGATCTCGTTCCGGTCTCCGTCCTGCTCCAGCAGAATGTCGGCCAGCGCGGCAAGCAGTTCAGGACAGCGCTGGACCTGGATTTCCTTGTGCAGTGCCGAGATGGCCTCCTCCCCTTCCCCGCGGCGGGCCGCGGCATACGCCTTGCGGATGGCGAGAAACCGGTGCCGTGAATTCCGGGACAGCAACGCCTGCAGGCTGGTGTCCTCCATCCGGCGGTTGGCTCTCACACGCGCCAGCGTGTACAGGAGTTCCCACGCCCCGGCGTTCCGGTTGTCCTGCAGGATCACCGCTTCCAGCTCGGCCTGGGCCTCGGCCCATTGCCGGCGGGACATATAGATCCAGGACAATCCGAGGCGGATGCCCGCATCGGGCGACTTCAGGCTGCCCAGATACTTGACTCCCTGACGGTTGAGCGGATGGTCCTCCGGGGTCAGCATCGCCAGCGCCATCCAGATCCGGGCGTCGTTTGGCGTCTGCCGGGTCAGCGCTTCGAGCCACCGGGACACCTTTTCGGCATCCCCCCGCACATAGGAGGCCATGGCCTGATCAAACCGCGTATCCATTTCCGGCAGCCCCATCGTCACCGCTTCCATCCGGTAGGCATCCGCCGCATCAGGATCGTTCCGGCGAAGGGCCAGACGAGACAACGTCATCAGGGCAGCGGTGTCCGATCCGTTTTGATACAACTGCGCGAGGCAGGAGTCTTCCCTCTCGGGAGGCTTGCCCATCTGCAGGTAGACCTGGTCCAGGAACTGCGCCCGTTCATCCAGGGTTTCCTGGGGAAGGGCCGGCAGGCGGCGCTCTGCCTCCACCGAGGATGGCACGCCCGACATGGCCCACACCCACCCCCGGCGGATCCACTCGTGCGCGTGCCACACATATCCGAACCGCGGTGCCAGAGCCCACCGGTATGTTTCCAGATGCGCCTCCTGAGCCTCCCAGTCGGCATCGAGCTTTTCCTCTTGCGGCAGGTTTTTTCCCCGGGCCAGCTCCTTCAGGTTCAACAAGGCGCTCAGATTGTCGGGGTTGATCCGCCGGGCGGCCTGAAAGGCTTCCTCCGCCGCATATTCATCTCCACTCTCCGCCTGCATGACTCCCAGATTGTTGGCGGAACGCGACAGGATCCACCGGAGCTGGTCCTGGAACGGACGCGCCAGGTTCCGCATGGGGGCCGGATTGTTCTCCACCTGCGCCATCCATTCCCAGTCCGCCTGTTGCGCCGCCATGCAGGCGGCCAGGTCCACCCGCTCGGCCGAGGTTTCCAACCCGTAGAAAAAGCCGTTGGGAACCAGATAGGCATAGGGGCGGAAGGCATCCGGCATGTCCAGAATCGCCGTGCGAGCAACACCCGCGTCGGACAGCAGCAGGCGCTCGACGAACAAGTCGAAATTTTCCTTGGCCAGCGGCTCTTTCAGGTCCTCCTCCCCGAACAGCCCGGCCAGTTGGCGCAGATACAGCGGGGCGGTGGTCTGCAACATGCAAACCAGGCGGACCGGCGCCCGGCGCTCGAAAATGGCCAGGGCCATCACATCCTCCAGCACGCCGCTCGCGAACAGGATGTCGCGCCCCTTCAGGCGATCCAGAACCTGGTTGGCCACTCGGTAGGAATCCTGCACATGCCGACCGTTCACCGTGCTCCAATTCAACGCCCCCGCCAGCAGGACCAGGCCGGGAACCAGTCCCGCCAGAAACCCAGGAACGAGGCGGACGAGCTTGCTGGCCTGAGAGGCATCCCTCACATTCCGTGGCTCCCCCATGATCCACAGTTCGCCGGTCATGAAGCCCATGCAAACCGCCAAGAGCAAATAGGGCGTGACCAGCGGGTAGGTCATGCCCAGCGCCTTCCACGGGGCAATGGAGGCATTGAACAAGACCGCCATCAAGACCGCCGCCAGAACCAGGCGGACACCCGCCTGGTCGAATTCATAGAACCACGGCGAGCGGCGGGACATGGCGAACACCATCAACCAGGGCACGGTGGACAGCAGCAGGATGAGGATGAAGCTCGAGCTGAACCGCACCTGCAGAATCAGTAGCATCTGCTCCTGCACAATCCGCATCCAGGCCGGCCACGGCGAGGCAAAAAGCCCCCACGGTGCGCCCTGCCGGAAGAACCACAGGGCATGGACCGGATACACCAGAAGCCCCAGCGCAAGCCCTGCCAGGATAGAGGCATATAGTTGCCAAGCCGTTTGCCTCTTCTGCCGGAACAGCTCGCGGATGAACAGGGCCGCCGCCACGGGAATGAAGAGGATAAACGTGGAAAACTCCGTGATCCCGACGCCAAACAGAAGGCCCAGCAGGAAGAGATGCCTCTTCCTCCCCCGCTGCTGGAATTCGGAGAAGAACCAGGCCGCCAGCACCAGCATCCCCAAATGAAAGGTGCCGGCCAGCGAACGGGTCGACAGCATCCAGAACGGAATGCAGCAGGCCAGATACAGGCCCGAGACAAGGGCGGACAGAAACCGGGCCTGACGCTCCCGGATCCGGGCGGCAGGTCCACGGTCCTTCCAGCCCCGGTAGCCCACCCGCAGCATCAGCCGCCCCGTCAACCCCACCGTGAAGGCCCCGCACAGGGCGCTGAACAGGGCGGACCACGCCGACACCGGAAGCCAGGGCAGCCGGGCAAACCCCCGGACCAGGACGCCCCACAGGAAATCCTCGATGGGCGGCACCGCATCCAGACCCAGTTGCATCCGGAGCGTTTTGGCCGGCAACCCCGGACAGGGGGCCCAGCACAAGGTCGCAAGGTACAGCACAAGCGAGGCCGAAAACAGCAACAGAAAAACCCAGCGCTCGCCTGTTTGAGGGTCCCGTTTTTCTTCCGGCGGCGGCTGCACGATGTGTGCCCCGTGACGTCCGCTATTTCAGCTTCTTGATCAATTCCTGCAACTGGAGCTGCTGCTCCGATTGCAACTCGCCCTGGCGGGACAACAGGGGATCCGCCAGCTCCAGCGCCGCCGAATTTTGTCCCCGCGCGGCATAGAGCTGGGCGGAGAGCAGCAGCGCCTGGGCGCTGTCGGGCATGGCGGCCAGCACCTGCTGAAGATCGCGCTCGGCCTCTTCATGGCGCCCTTCGCGCAAGTTCAGCTCGCCGCGGGTGGAAAGGAAAACCGGATTCTTCGGCTGAAGGGCCAGCGCCTCTTCGACCAACTGTCGGGCTTCCTCCATCTGGCCCCGGCGGATCATCAGCAGATAGGCCAAATCGTTCATCGCCGTCGGATCGCGGCGCGCCTTCAGGGCCATCCGGTACGAAGACTCGGCGAGCGAGTACTGGCCGCGGGCGTACTGGAAGGAGCCCAGCATCAGGTTTCCCGTGAAGTTTTCGGGATCCAGCGTCAAGAGCGCGCGCACATGGTCTTCCGCCAGTTCGCGTTTCCGCTCGCTGAAATCCACCGAGACCAGCATCTCCCACGCGCGGATCTGGCGCGGATTCATCCTCGTGACCTGGTCGAGCTCGGCCCGGGCATCCGCCCATTCGCCCTTGCGCATGTACAGCTCCGCCAGCATCAGCCGGACGTCGGGAGAGGTTCCCCGCAGGTCGCGAAGGGCCTTCAAGGCTTTTTCATAGGTCTCCTTGTCGCTGCCATCGCCCGTCAGAATGGCCAGCACCGCCCATGCGCGGACATTTTCCCGGTCTTCCCGGACCAATTCCTTCAGTTGGAGGAGCGCGGCTTCCGGACGTCCCTGCAAATAGTCCAGCATGGCCCGCTCGAACCGCAGCTTGGCCTCGGGCACCCCCGCCTGGCGGGCCTGATCCAGCAGGGTCTGCGCCTCAGCATATTCCTCCGCGCCAATCGCCATTTCCGCCAGCATCAGCAAGGCGTTGGCATCCTGGGGATTTCCCTTGATCGCTTCGCGGTAGTACTTGGCGCTCTGCTCCAGATCTCCGCGTTCCAGATAGGCCCGGCCCAGGAAGTTTTTCACCTCCGGATTCACCGCTTTCCCGCCCGACGCACGCCGGAATTCGGCCTCGGCCATGCTGGGCTTGCCCGACACGGCCCACATCAGCCCCTGCCGCACCAACAGCCCCGTATTGTAGACATATCCGTACAGCGAGGCCAGCGACCACATCACGCGGCTGTCCACATGGCGCTCCTTGAAGGCGTCCCACTCGGCCTGGTATTCCGCAGCCTCGGGCCGCTTTTCCGCCAGAGCCAGCGTCAGCAGGTTCAGCAAGGCGCTGATGTTGGAAGGATCGATGCGGCGCGCCTGCAGGAACGTCTCGAACGCCCCCGCCTTGTCGCCATGCTCGATCTGGGCAAATCCCAGGTTGTTCGCCACTTTCGAGGCAATCCTCAACAGATATCCCTGATAGACATAGGCCGGGTTCCTCGGGCTGGCCAGCTTGGAACCCAGCTTCTCCACATGGGCCCAAAAAGGTTTCTGGTTTTCCAAGAGATGGGGAAAGTCAACCCGGTCTTCCGAAGGCTCCACGCGGAACAGCAGGTGATCCGGCACCAGGTAGCCGAATTCCCGCAGCGGATCGCACAGGTCGAACGCCGCCGTCCGCATCAAGCCCGCATCCTGGGCCAGGAAATCCTGGAGGAAGGGGCCAAACCCGACCTGCAGCAGGGCTTGCTGGCGGGGCTCGGTGAAAATCCCGGACAGATACTGGCGGTAGGGCGCCGCGACGGTCTGGGGAGCCGTGATCACCTTCACATCCATGCCGCGCTGCTTGGCCATCAACCGAAAAGAATCATCCAGCACGCCGCCCGAAATCAGCACATCCCTCCCCTGCAGATCATCCAGCACCTGTCCCGCAAAAGCCTGGAACGCATTCCCCGGACGGCCATCGGCCGCCGGAAAATTCAGAACCCCGGCCACGAGAACCGCCGCCGGCATCAGCGCGCCCACCACGCCCATGAGGCTTCGCAAGGGCTGGCCGATGCCCGCATTCCGGTGGTCGCGGACCTGCCCCATCACCCAGAATTCGCCCGCCACATAGCCCGCGCAGGCCGCCAGGATCAGGTACGGGGTCGCCATGACGTAGTTCATGCCAAAAAACTTCCACGGGGAAAGGGAGGCATCGAACACAACCGCCATGGACAGAGCCACCACCACGAGGCGCAACGCCACTTGCCAAAAGGAATAGCGCCACGCCGGCCGCTTGGCCCGCAGCAGGAACAAGGTGCCCCACGGCAGCAGCGTCATCGCCATCACCAGCAGGAAGCCGGAGGTCTGGGGGGCATTGACGATCAAATGCCACTGATCGCGCCAGATGAACCAGATCACGGCCCCCATGGAGGAAAATCCGCGCAGCCGGACGGCCGGATCCGCCCACAGCGTCGCCCCGTTCCAGACGTAAAGTAAAAGCCCCGGCACGAGGCAGGCCGCCGTACGGAAGAGCACCGGCCAGCTAAACTCCGCACGCTGCAGCATGGCCCGGGCGATCAACAAGGCCGCCAGCGGCGCAAACACCCAAAACGTGGCAAATTCCGTGATGCCGACACCATAGATCAATCCCAGCAGATAAAGCTGACTGGGCTTTCCCGTCCGCTGGTATTCCGAAAACAGACACGCCGTGGCCAGCAGCAAAAGCAGGTGGAAGGTTCCTGGCAGCGACCGGGTCGACAAAACCCAGAATGGAATGCACAGCAACACGAACAGGCCCGCTGTCAGGCCCGCCAGCAGGCGCGCATGCTCTTCGCGGCCGATCTCCGCCGGATCGTGGGAGTCGTGGATCTGGTAGCGGACTCGCATCATCAGGAAAGCGACCATCGCCGCGCAGACAGCGCCGAAAAGGGCGCTCAGGAGGCCCGTCGCAAAGGCCACGTTGCCTCCCGGCAAGTGCGCACACAGCCGAACCAGACGGCCCCACAGCGAATCCAGCAGGGTGGGCGTGGCGTCCAGGCCCAGATGCCAGGCCAGACTTTTGGCCGGCAACCCCGGAAATGCGCCCGAGCTCAAGGTACCCAGATACAAACCCAGTCCCGCCAGCAACAGGAACAACACCACCAGCCAGCGGAAGCGCACCGGACGAGTCAACGCATCAGTTTCATTCATTCCAAGGGTCTCCAAAGTAAGATCGGGGCACACTATCGGACGAAGGAGGGGAAATCACGCTTAAAATCCAACGGATTTTGCGCGAAAATTCGGCAGCTTGACGCAGAGCAGTTGCCGGGTCTCCCTTGCATTCCGGCTCTGGGCGCTTCCGGCGCGGAATACCACGAACAGGTCGTTTCCGCAAATGGCTCCGGAGGGATCGCAACGGATGCCCGCCGGCCCCTCGCCGCCCGACGCCACGCCGGCGACCAACTGCCAGTCCACCAGGTTTTCCGACGCCCACAGGCCGATCCGGTGCAAACCGTCTTCATGAAACGCGCCCTTGCCCATGGGCAGCCCCGCCGCCCCCCGGCTTCCCAGCACCCAATACATCCGGCTGGGCTCGTCATGGAACAGGTCGAATTTCTCGTGTCCGCCGGGCAGCGGAATCCAGAACCACGGTTCGCCCTCCGGCGTCTGCTGCGGAGCCAAGGAAAGGTCCGTGGTGGAAAGCCGCATCATGGCGCTCCAATGCTGGCGGCCGCTGCACGTGGCCCCCAGCGCCTGCAACCGCCCCTCGCCATGCCAGGGATGGTTCGGACTGGCCATCTTCACCAACACAGGATCCTGCCACGAAGGAACCGTTCCCCCCACCGGCACCCCCGCCCCGCCGCCAAGAACAGAGGGCAGCATCTTGGACAGCGGAACCGATACGGGCCCCTGAACCCACGCCTTCCGGTTCATCAGGCTGGCCCCCCTCGGGGCGCGCCAAACCGTCAGGCCCATGCCGCCCTCGAACGGCATCAGACACGGAACAAACCAGAAATCGCCCTCGGAAACCACCGTGGTGGGCGAGAGCCAGAGATCCAAATCCCCCGTCAGCTCCATCGGAGCCGACCAACTGCTTCCGCCATCCGGAGAGCGCATCAGGTTCAGCGCGCCGGAAGCCTCTCCCACCAAATACACGTCGCCGCCGTCGCGGAACAAGCTGGCCCGGCGGAACGGGAATGTGGCGGCCAATTGCCATGTGGCACCACCGTCGTTCGAGCTCATCACCCGTCCCTGCATCCAACGGCTCCGCTTGGCATCGTGCCCCTTTTTGCCAGTCAACCCCTTCACATCGGGCCCGGTCTGGTCGAAGGCCACCAGAAGCTTGCCGTTGGGCAGCGCAATCAGGCTTGGCGAACCCAGTGAAATCTTTTTGTCATCCGGCACGGAAAACACAGCGGTCGTTTCGCGGGAATCACTCATACAAGCCCTCATCCATTTCTTTGCGAACCCAGTACACCCCGGCAAACACCTTCGGGTCCACCATCATTCCATTGGCCTGCATGGAGGCCACCCAATCTCCCAGCGCCGACAGCGACACCACGTGCGTCCGCACGCGCTCGTCCCCCTCCCCGCCTCCGCGCCCCAGTCGCTTCAACCCGCGCGCCCGGAAAAACGTCACCACTTCGCTGGACAGTCCCGCACTGGGCGGACCTTCCAGAATGGGTTCCATCGACTCCGCCACAAAACCGGTTTCCTCCCATAACTCCCGTTTCGCCGCTGCGGCCAAGGCTTCCTTTTCGCTCCCCGGAACATCCCCCGCCAAACCCGCCGGCAGCTCCACCACCCACGCCTTCACCGGCTCGCGCCACTGCGAAACCAGCACCAGCCCTCCGTGGGCGGTCGTGCCCACGATCACCACGATGCCGGAAATCCTGGGCCGCTCCACAAACTCCCACCCGTGGCTCACCACGAACCGGAGGTGGCGGCCCTCCGCCAGCGTTTGCCTATCCTCTTTGGAATCCTGTGCCATCCCGACATCCTACGCCAAATCCCCACCGCATGGAAAGCCTACAATGTCCAACTCCCCAGCTATCACTTATAATTATAAGTGATAGCTCCGGTTTTCCACACTGTGGAAAAAAAGTTTCCACACCGTGGAAAACGTTTGGTCCCCGTTTCGCCCGGAAGGCGCGCCCCTCAGCCGTTCTGGAAAACCGCTTCGCGGAAGAAGCGGACCAGTTCCCGGTGCAGTTCCCTCTCCCGCACCTGATAGGGCAGCAGGCGGGAGGCCGGCCATTGGATCATCTGCATCTCGAAATCCAGCGCGGGCACGAAGGCGCTGTCCAGATACCACGCAAACGTCAGTCCAAACAGGATGCCGCAGGGCAAAAAGCCCATTCCCTTCGGCACGGCGCGCCAGTGGCGCAACGGCGCCTCCTTCCGGGGCTGCATCTGGGCCTTGCGCAAATAGCGACGCAGCGCGGCATCCGGCAGGAAACAGTCCCTCTTTTCCGGAATGTTCAGTTCGATTTCATATGCGCGGCAGCGGTCGCCCGGGCGTTCCTCCTCCCATCGCTTGCTGGCGATATACCGCCCCAGCAGGGACTCGCCCAGCGCAACTGCGAAATTGGATTTCAGCATTCCGGGATTCTTCAGGGCGTGCTCGTGCAGCATGATGCGGCGCGTGGACGGCTCGTAGTATCCCAGCACATTGTCCCACTCCCGGCTCCGCTTCCATTTCGACTCCGGCACCACCTGCACCCCGTCGAAAAACGCCAGATGCTCGGGCTGGATGTCCGGATACTGCCAAAGGAAGTTCTCCACCGAGCGGCGCAGGCCGACCGGCCGGATGGTTTTCCCGGACAGGACTCCGCAAACGGCATCCATGCGCTCGCTCGCCGCGGGCGCGCACAGGACCCGCGAGTTCTCCGGCCTGGAAGAGCGCGCCGTTTTCGGGCGGAGGCGCCCCTTCTCCTTCACCAGCTCTTCGTACACCGTCCGGACCGCCGCCGCAAAGCGGGCCGGATCGTGGTGGATCATCGAATCGCGCTGCCATCTTTCCATGGAAAAAAGGCTGGCTTCCACGGGCCGAACCCCCAGGGCCGCCACCCGCATGCGGTCGAGATGGATGGGATGCTTCCCCTCCAGGGCATAGTTGCGGATGATGCTGCCCGGTACGCGGTCCAGACTGGCGGCCACCGCCGCGTCGAAAAGGCCCGCAATGCCGCCGGGCACGTTGCGTCCATAGGCCTCGATGAGCTCCGAGACCCAGAAACCGCGGCTTTCTTCGCGGAAGGACATGTCCGTTTCGCCTTCCTGAATCCACAGATTCGCGCCCAACACTTTTATGGCCCGGCGGTTGGCCCGGATGGCCTCCACCACGCCCGGCGTCAGCAGCAGCGGCAACATGCTGCTGTACAAACTGCCCGGCGCATACACGATCAGATCGGCCTCGCGAAGGCGCCGGATCAGGCGGGAATCGGCCTGTGGCTGGCCGGAAAACGCAATCTGAATCCGCCGGACCGCACAGCCGCGACGGGCCTTGGAGGCCCGCGACTGCCCCGTCGCCACCACGCCATTGGCATATTCATAGATCAGCGTACCCGGCGATGCCGTCGCCGCCACCACCTGCCCCGGCGGCACGCCGATCACGTCCGCCACCCGCTCCAGGCCCTGCGTCATCTCCTCCGCCGAAGGGGCCTGCCCCAATTGGCGCACGGGACGAAAAACAGCGGCCGTCATGAGCAGGTTTCCAAGGCAATGCCCCGGAACCCGCAGGCGCTCCTCCAGCCAAGGCGAAATCCCCGCCGACAACCCTTTCAAGGCGGCATCCAATCCCGGCGGGCATGCCTTCCGCAACGCGGGCTCCAGCACGCCGACCGGGTCCAGCCAGTCTTCCCGGCGCGGGGCGCGGCCGCGGAAACGGTGGAGAAAAACCTGTTGGATGATTTTCAGCGCGGGCAGCACAGATCCATAGCGGCGGGCCAAGGCATCGCGATCGATCATCGAAAGCATCACCTTGCGCAAATCGCCGATGCCAATCATGGGCAGGCGGCGCACAAGTTCGCCGGTCGATCCGCCGTCATCGGTGGTACACACGCCCACGTGGACCTGGCCAAATTCCCGCGTCAGACCCGCCGTGGGGCGGTCCGGCCACGTGGCCAGCGAGGCATTGCCGCCAAGCACGGTGGAAAGGCCCGTCCCCCCCCCCAGCACCACGACGCGGCCCTTGGCCGGCATGGGTCCCGCCGCTCGCGGATCTTCGGGCAAACGACTCAGAACCCCTTCCACGGCATGTTCAAGAGGGCTTCTCGTGCCCGTCCACGATGCCCTGTTGGAAATGCTCATCGGATGGGATCCCGCAGGAGGCTGGACGTCAGGACACCCAGAATACGTCGTTCATGAACTGTTCGAGGAAGGCGGTGTTGTATTCCCCACGCAGGAACCGCGAATCGGACAGCAGCGCCTGCGCCACCGGCACCGTCGTCGAGGGCCCCACCATCTTGAACTCGGACAGCGCCCGAGCCATCCGCGTCAGGGCCTCCTGGCGGGTCTTGCCGCGCGCGATGATCTTGCCGATCATGCTGTCATAGAACGGAGGAATCTCATATCCGGAGTAAACGTGGGAATCCACCCGGATCCCGGGCCCGCCCGGAAAGTGGACGGCCTGCACCGGTCCCGGCGAGGGAGTGAAGTTCTTGTAGGGATTTTCGGCATTCACGCGCACTTCGATCGCATGTCCGCGCGGCTCGAATTCGTTGTCCGGGAACTTCAGCACTTCGCCCGCCGCCGCCCGGATCTGCAACTGGACCAGATCGGCGCCCGTCACCTCTTCGGTGATCGGATGCTCCACCTGGATGCGAGTATTCATCTCCATGAAGTAGAATTCCTGCGCATCCTCGTTCCACAGGAACTCGATGGTCGCCACGTTGCGCAACCGGCAAGCCTGCGCCGCCTTCACAGCCGCCTTCAGCAACTTCTTGCGCCGGTCCGGGGTCAACGCCGGACTGGGCGTCTCTTCCAGCAGCTTCTGGTGGCGCCGCTGGATGCTGCAATCGCGCTCGCCCAGCTGGTAGACGTGGCCGTGGTTGTCCGCCAGAAGCTGCACTTCGATGTGCCGGGCCCTCTCCACCCGTTTCTCGATATAGACGTCGGCATTGCCAAACGCCCGCTCCGCCTCGGAGCTGGCCGTCATGGAGCCCGGAGCCAGGCTCACGTCGTTGCGTGCAATGCGCATTCCCTTGCCGCCGCCGCCCGCCACGGCCTTGATCAGCACCGGATAGCCCAGCTTCTTGGCGATCGCCAACGCTTCTTCCTGCGTCTTGACCACGCCATCGCTGCCGGGCGTGACGGGCACACCGGCCTTTTTCATCATCT
>CAYNHA010000035.1:0-2885 GCA_964397035.1 uncultured Verrucomicrobiota bacterium | reverse complement strand
TCGGGGTATTGGATGAGGCTGGCGCGGACGGGGTCGAGGAGGCGGAGGTAGTCGCGGAAGTCCCAGATGCCCCATTTGGAGCGGTTGGTGGCGTGGCCGATTTCGAAGAAGTCGGCGTAGGCGTGGGCGCGGTCGAAGGCGCTGGTGACCATTTGGCGCCAGCCTTTTTGTTCGCGGATGGCGCGGCGGTCCTGGACGAGGGCGAAGGCGATGGAATGGCCCTGGCGGTGGAGGTGGTGGGCCTGATCGAGGGTCCATTGCCAGGAGTCGGGGCCCTGATGGTGGTAGAGGCGGAGGAGGAGGGGGAGTTTTTTGGGGCCTTGGAGGCGGGACAGGAAGTCGAGCTGGCGGGCCCAGGTGGCGGGTTCGGCGTCGAGGGTCATGCCGATGGCGCCGTCGAAGGGGACGGGGGTTTGGAAGGTTTGGGCGAGGAGGTCGCGGTAGGCGCGGCGGAGGGAGAACCCCTTGCGGGCGAATCCGGCAAGGGCGGCGACGACGTTGTGGGCGGGGAGGAGGCGGTGGCGGTCCTTGGAGGTGTAGGCGGGAATGGCCTGGGCGGAGCGGTCGTCCCAAATCCAGATTTCGCGTCCGCGGAGGGGGGCGTCTATTTTAGGTTTTGTGCGGCGGATTTTCGCTTCGCGGATGGGGTGGCGGAGAGGGCGCAGGGCGGTATGGCGGTCGAAGGCGGCTCGGGCTTTTTTCTCGGCCAGGGTGAATTCGGGCGGGGGGGAGTGGCCGTGGAAATACATGGCGTGGAAAACGCGGAGGAAATCGGAAGGGAGATCGAGGCGGGCGAGGTCGGCGCCGCGCTGGGCGGGGGTGGGGTTGGGGACGTAGTGCGAGCGGTTGAGGTCGAGGAAGAGGATTTTCCACGGTGTGGAAGAATTGTCGGGATCGCGCTGGAGGGCGATGTTCTGGTTGCCGAGGTCGTGGTGGAGGAGGCCGGCATCGTGGAAGGCGCGGACGGCGTCGGCGACGCATTGGAGGAGGGCCATGAGAGGGGCGCAGCGGGGAGCCTTGGAATAGAGGCGGTTGAGTTCGTCGCGGAAGTGGGTGAGGTCGGGGACGTAGGCGGCGACGAAACGGCTTTCGCGGAGGCGGGGGCCTTCCCAGCGTTCGACGACGGCGATGGGGGCGGGGGTGCCGATGCCGGCGGTGCGGAGATGGAGGGCGGCGCGGAAGGCTCGCTCGGCTTTGCTGCCGTTGCGGGCGGCGAGGCGGTCGCGCCAGGCGGCTTGGAGGCCGTAGGTTTTGACGACGGTGTCGAGGGGGGGGGCGCTGCCGCAGGGGAGGGCGAGGCGGTCCACGCGGTGGCGGCCGGGGGGGACGAGAGGCGTGGAGTGTTTTTCAATGTGGAAGGGGAGCAGGGAAAGGGTTTCCTCCAGGCCGGGAAGGTCGCGGCCGGGGGCCAGCAGGATGCGCCATGGGCCGTGCGGCTTCCAGTCCGGTTCACTCACGGGAGGAGGAGTCCTTTTTGGGGGTTTGGTGCTGGATCCACAGTTCCAGGAGCTTGGCGTATTTGATGAAGACGCCGAAGGTGGTCATGAGGGCGACGATGAAGCCCTGGCGGCCATCGAGGAAGCCGCGCTTGACGAAGTAGGCTTTGAAGAAGCGCCACGGGGGGCGGAAGAAGAGGTCGCACCACTGGAACTTCTCGCCGCGTGCGTATTTCTCGCTGGCGGAAATGGAGGAGAAGCGGTTGATGGTGTGGAGGTGGTCGGCCATGTTGTCGTAGGTGAAGTGGTAGAGGGGGGAGCGGAGGGTTTTGACGGGGCCGTCGACGACGACGCGGTCGTGGGGCTCCTGCCCTTCGCTGTGGCCGAGGTCCTTGCGGAAGAGGCGGAGCTTGATGTCGGGATACCATTCGCCGTGGCGGATCCATTTGCCGAGGTAGTGGACCATGCGGGGGAAGCGGTAGCCGGCCACTTCGCTGGGACCGCGGTCGAATTCGGCCTGAATTTCATCGCGCAGGTCGTCGGAGACGACTTCGTCGGCGTCGACGAACAGAATCCACGGGTAGCGGGCGAGGGAGCGGATATAGTTTTTTTGGGCGATGTATCCTTCCCACGGGTGCTGGTAGACGTGGGCGGTGTATTGCTTGGAAATCTCGTAGGTCTTGTCCTTGCTGAAGGAATCGACCACGACGATTTCGTCGCACCAGGTGAGGCTGGCAAGGCAGGCGGCGATTTTGTCTTCTTCGTTGCCGGCAGTGACGCAGGCGGAAATTTTCAAGAGGTCCGGACGCATAGGTTCCCACATTGCCGAAGGTGCGGAAAGGAAACCAGCAAAAAAGGCTATTTGCCGAGGGCGAAGGCGATGGCCTGGAGGGCGTGGAGGGTGGAAGGGACGGCCTCGGCGGGGGAACCGGCTGTGGCGGTGGGGAACCAGAAGCCGCCGCCTCGGGCATCCATCCGCTGGCATTGGACGATTTGGTGCAGGAGGGCTTCGCGCCACGCAACGGGGCTGCCGTCGGAGAGAAAGACGGTTTCATGGCCGATGCGGTTCAGGGCGTAGGCGAGGGCGGCCAGGTGGAAAAAGAGGTTGGGGTCGGTGGTGGGAAGCGGGTTGGAGAGGAGGGGGAGCAGTTCGGAGACATCCTCCGGCGAGCGGAGATCGAAGGAATCAAAAAGGGCGCTTGGACTCGGGAGGTGGGAGGGGGCTGGCTGCGTTTGGAGCCAGCGGTTGGCGCGGTCCTGTGCGGCATGGGCTTCGTTGCGGATGGAGATGTCGACGGGGCCGGTGGAGGGGGCGGATTGGATTTGCGGCGGGGAGGCGGGAGTGGAGTCAAGCGCGGCGAGGACGGTGCGGGCGATGAGTTCGGCACCTTCGGGGCTGGGGTGGAGTCCGTCGGGGAGGAGGTCGAGGCGGTTGGGGTAGACGGCGGA
>CAYNHA010000034.1:0-5574 GCA_964397035.1 uncultured Verrucomicrobiota bacterium | reverse complement strand
CCCCTCACCTACTCCGCGCGACACCTCCCCGACGACGTCCCCGAAGCCGAAAAGGAACGCCGCCGCATCGCCATGGAAGCCCAGCTCCGCGCCATGCTGACCGAAAAGAACGCACCCCTTCTCGGACAAACCACGGAAATCCTCGTCGAAACCATCGAGAAAAACGGACGCCGCCACGGACGCACCCCCGACTACAAACCCGTCTTCGTCGACGCCTCCGCCGCCGCCCCCGGCGACCTCCTCCGCGCCCGCATCACCTGGGCCGGCCCCTTCAGCCTCATTGCCACCCCGTAGGTCCCTACAGCCCCCCCCCGCGCACGGGCTTTGAATCCGCACCAACCACGAAATTCACGAAAGGACACTAAACAAAACCAGCCGCTCTGGCTCCCATTCGCGCCTTCCGCGCCTTTCGTAGTTTCGAACTATCCGCCGTCTTCCAGCGTGCGCAGGTCGGTGTCCGATGCGATGGACAACCCCTGGTCGCGGAGAAGCCCGTCGGAGAGGCGGTAGATCCAGCCGTGGACATGGAGCGGTTGGCCGCGGGCCCAGGCGTCCTGCACGGGCGTGGCTCGGCCCACGTTCAGCACCTGCTCCTCCACGTTCATTTCGCACAGGCGGTCGAAGCGCGCTTCGTCATCGCCCAGCGATTGCAACTCCGCGCGCCGCCGCCGCGAAATGTCGCGGATATGGCTGAGCCAGTTGTCCACCAGCCCGTGCGGACAGCGGTCCATCGCGGCCCGAACACCGCCGCAGCCGTAGTGGCCGCACACGATGATGTGGCGAACCTTCAGCACTTCCACGGCATATTGGATCGTGGACAGGCAATTCACATCGGTATGCACCACCAGGTTGGCCACGTTGCGGTGGACAAACAACTCGCCCGGCATCATCCCCACGATTTCATTGGCGGGCACGCGGCTGTCCGCGCAGCCAATCCACAGCATGTCGGGCTTCTGTTGCCGGGCCAGCGTGGAAAAGAAATCTGGATTCGCCCACTGCATGCGGGCCGCCCACTGGCGGTTGTTCTCGAACAAATGGGACAATGTTTTCACGCCGCGCTCCTTTCATGAACCGACCGGATGCGGCATTCTGCGGAAAGATCCGTCCAACAATCAAGGCCCGATTCCCTCTTCCGGAGAGATAAAACGCTTTTTTGAAACCGGCTTTCGGATTTGCGTCCGGAGGTCGGCTGGCTTATTCTTTCAAAGTTGCACATGTGCAGGAGCGAACCATGAAAAAATCCATTTCCAAACCCGGTCGGCTAGTCGGCAAACCCATGGTCCGCGTAGATGCCGACGGCAAAGTTCGCGGAACCACCCGCTATCTCAACGATATTGACTACAAGGGCATTTTGCATGGCGTTGTTGTCCGATCCCCTGTTGCACGCGGCATCCTGAAAGCCATCACGCCCGATTCCGCCTTCGACTGGACGGGCATCACCTTTGCAACGGCGGCGGACATTCCCGGCGAAAACGTGGTGCACATGCACGACCGCACGATGCCGCTGCTGGCGGCCATCGGGGGAGAAATCCGCTATCGCGGCGAACCGGTCGGCGTCGTGGCGGCCAAAATACCCGAGCTCGCCGCCGAAGCCGCCAGGCGCATCCGCATCGACATCGACGAACTTCCGCCCTTGCTCACCTTGCAGGAGGCCATCGCCATTTTCAAGGCCGCGCCCGATGCCATGGAATCGATGAAGAACCAATCCATCGTGAAGGGTGACATCGCCCGGGGTTTTGCCGAGGCCGATGACATCATCGAAGCCGAATACTGGGCGGGCCATCAGGAGCAACTTTATCTTGAAAACCAGGGGCTGGTCGTTTTTCCGCAGAAGGATGGTTCGATCCTTTCCGAGGGTTCCATCCAATGCCCGTACTTCCCGACGCACGAGCTGAACAGTCCGCTGAACCTGCCGCCGGAAAAGATCCGCGTGCGCCAGACGCCCATCGGCGGAGCCTTTGGCGGCAAGGAGGACTATCCCACGATGCTCACCGGCTACGCGGCGCTGCCCGCGCTGAAGTCCGGCAAGCCCGTCAAGATCGCCTACGAGCGCAACGAGGACATTCTCTTCACCACCAAACGCCACCCGGTGTGGGTGCGCTACAAGACCGGCTTCAAAAAGGATGGGACGCTCACGGCCATCGAATGCGATTTCATTCTGGATGGCGGTGCCTACCTGACCATTTCCGACGTGGTGATGTTCCGCGGCATCCTGCATTGCGCGGTGGCCTACCGCTGTGAAAACGTGACCATCCGGGGCCGCGTGGCGCGCACGAATTCCTTCCCCTGCGGCGCCTTCCGCGGCTTTGGCGCGCCGCAGGCCATCTGGGGAATCGAATCGCACATGGACGCCATCGCCGCGCGGCTCGGCAGGACGCCGCACGAATACCGCCTGCAGGTGCATGCGCGCCCCGGCGATGTCACCCCCACGGGTCAGGTTCTCACGGAGGAAAACGGCTCCACGGCCTGCCTGCAACTGGCGCTGAAGCGTTCCGGGTTCGCCCAGAAGCTCAAGCAGGCATCGCGCGGCAACTTGCGCAAAGGCCAAACCAAGTTCAAGGGTGTGGGACTGGCCTTCTTCGCGCACGGTTCGGCCTTCACGGGCGATGGCGAGGCCAAGTTCAAGGCCAAAGGACGCATGGAACTGGCTCTCCTCGAAGATGGAAAGCCGGGAGTCAACATCCGCGTCTCCTCCACCGAAATGGGCCAAGGCGTGCACACCATCTTCACGCAAATCGCCGCCGATGCGCTCTCGCTCGCGCCCGCGCACATCCGCTTCCCGATGGCCGACACGGGCCTCGTTCCGAATTCCGGCCCGACGGTGGCCTCGCGCACAACGATGGTCGTGGGCAACGTGGTCCACCGTTCCGCGCTGGACCTGAAGAAGCAAATCGAAGCCTTTGCCTCCCTCCGGTATTTCAAGGGCGTCCCCGCCGAGCTGCGCGATTCCATGCTGGTTTCCAAGGGCCGCAAGCCGCTTGCGTTCGCCAAGGTCGCCTGCGACATGCTCGAAGAAATCGGCCCGGTGAGCGGTTTCTTCCAGTTCGAACTGCCCGCCAGCATCCAGTGGGACCAACAGAACTTCAAGGGCGACTCCTATCCGGGCTATTCGTGGTCAGCCAACGTCGCTGAAATCGAGATCGATCCGCTGACCTGCGAACTGCAAGTGAAACGCGTCACGGCCATCGTCGATGTGGGCCGCGTCATCAATCCGACGCTGGCCACGGGACAGGTCGAGGGCGGCCTGACGCAAGCGCTGGGCTATGCGGTCATGGAAAAAATCGGAACGGGCAAGAACGGGCTCTATGATGCGGCCCGGCTCCAGACCTACATCATTCCCACCGCGCTCGATGTCCCGGAATACGACGTGAAGTTTGTTGAATATCCCTACTCCTTCGCGCCCCCCGGCGCCAAGGGACTCGGCGAACTGCCGATGGATGGCCTGGCGCCCGCCATTGCCAATGCCGTCGAGGCGGCCATCGGCAAGCGTCTGCGTACGCTCCCCATCACGCCCGAATCCATCTTCGAAGCCCTGCACCCCGCCCAAGGAGGCACGCCATGAGCACCGTGAAACGCACCTGGAAAATCAACGGCAAGTCCGTCACCGTCCGCGCGCCCGCCGGGCGGCGACTGCTCGATGTTCTCCGCGAAGACCTCGGGCTCATCGGCTCCAAGGAAAGCTGCGGCGAAGGCGAATGCGGCGCCTGCACGGTCCTGATCGACAACGAGCCGACCGTTTCCTGCATCCTGCCCGTCGGACAGCTTGCGGACGGCACGGAAATCCTGACCATCGAGGGCATCGAGAAAAAACGGGCCGGGCGCCTCCTTCAGCAAGCCTTCATCGAGGTGGGCGCCGTCCAATGCGGATTCTGCATCCCCGGCATGATCGTCAGCAGCTATGCCCTTCTCCTGCGGAACCCCAAGCCCACCGTGAAAGCCATCCGCGAGGGGCTTGCCGGCAACCTGTGCCGCTGCACGGGCTACGCGAAAATCATCGCCGCCGTGAAGCTGGCCGCCTCCCGGCTCCCCGCCCCCCAACGGAAATGACCAAGGCTCCACCATGAAAATCACCGAAAAAATCGACATCCGCTTTCCCAAGACCCTGAAGGACGCCCTGCGCCTGCAGGCCGATGAAAAAATGCGCGGCAGGCTGCTGGCAGGCGGCACCGATCTCATGGTGCAGTGGGCCGCCGGCGTGCCCATCCCCGAACGCGCCACCTCTCTTTGGAACCTGCCCGAACTGTGTGCCATCGAGGTCTTCCCGGACTGCATTGAAATCGGCTCCGGCGTGACCCACGCCTTTTTGCGCGACTGCACCCAGATCCACCGCCACCTGCCCGCCCTGATCGCCGCCGCCAAAACCGTTGGCGCCGCGCAAATCCAAACGCGGGGCACCCTCGGCGGAAATGCGGCCAACGCCTCGCCGGCGGGCGATACGGCCCCCGCCCTGCTCGTCACCGGCGGCTCGGTCCTGCTGGCCTCCCTGGCGGGAACCCGCGAAGTGCCGCTGACGCAATTCTGGACGGGCTACCGCAAGATCGAGGCCCGCCCCGATGAAATCATCGTGGCCTTCCGCCTGCCCAAGCGCGGCAAGGCGACAGAACGATTTCGCAAAATCGGAACCCGCCAGGCCCAGGCCATCAGCAAGGTCATGGCGGCTTCGCGCATCCGGGTGGCCAAGGGCATCATCGAATCCGCCGCCATCGCCCTCGGCTCCATTGCGCCGACCCCCGTTCGGTTGACAACCGTGGAAGATTTTCTGATCGGAAAGAAACTCACGCCCGCCCTGGTGGATGAAGCAGAAAAGCTCGCGCAGTCCGCCGTCCAGCCCATCGCCGACATCCGGTCTTCCGCCGAATACCGCCGCTGGGCCTCGGGACGCCTGGTCCGCGACGCGCTCGAAAACCTGCCATAAATCCATTGCGTTTGCCCATCCCCTTGGGCTATCTTTCCCGCCGATTACAAAAAGAAGGAGTCTCGTATGTCTCGTTGGTTGTTGATCCCGATTTGCTCCCTTTCCCTCGTGGTCGCTTCATACGCTCAAGAAGATGATCTGGACGCCCTGTTGGCCGGCCTGGGCGATGAACCCGCCGCCACGGAACCGGCCGCCGCCGCCCCCATCGCAGAAGCTCCGGCTACGGAGACTCCTGCCGCAGAGCCCCCCGCTGCCGATCCGTTTGCGGATTTGATCCAAAGCGAGGAAGCAGCCACCCCAGCCGAACCCATCGCCGAAGTTCCTGCAGCGGATGCCTCCGCCGAAGACCCCTTTGCCGATTTGCTGGATAGCGGATGGGATGCGGAAATGGCCCCTCCCGCCGACGAGAGCGCGGCAGAAGTGCCGGCCGTCGAAGAAACCTTGGCTGTCGAGGCCGCCCCTGTTGAAGAATCCGTCGAGGCTCCGGCGGAACCCCCGGCAGAAGCGGTGGAAGAAGTGGTGGAAGAAGTGGCCGTGACCGAAGTAGCGGTTGAGGCCGCAACGCCCGAAGTCGCCGCAGAACCCGCCGCAGAAGAAATTCCGGCGGCGGAAAACAGCGTGGAAGAGATGCTCGGCGACGAGTGGCCCGAAGAAGCCGC
>CAYNHA010000033.1:0-16521 GCA_964397035.1 uncultured Verrucomicrobiota bacterium | reverse complement strand
TCAAAACTGTGCGGCAACTGTTGAATGCCTTCGATCGGAACCCCTTCTTTTTTCAGCAAAGCCAGCAATTCCTCGGTCTGGGGCTCCAGCATCAGACGCTTGCCGACCAGGTCATGCAGATTGCGGATCTCGGGCGAGGCATAGATTTCATAGGGCGACTGCTGGAAGATCACGGCCAGCGCCACCACGGGATTCCCGGCGGCCCGGGAGAGCAGCAACCCGCTGGTGCCCACCCCGTACTGGGCGCGCCCCTCCACGACTTCCTTCACGGGATCGGTTTGAGGGGTGGCCTCCCGGATCTCGACCTCCAGCCCCGCCTCCCGGTAATAGCCCTGCTCGACGGCCGCATAGTAGCCCGCAAACTGGAAGGCATGTGTCCACTTCAGTTGAAGGGCCACCGGCTCCAGCGCCCAGGCCGGTGCCGCGGCCAACCCGATCACCGCAATCCACAGGCAACCCCGCCACAAAAACCTATGCTTCCGGCCTGTACTCACGGGCGCCGTTCCATCCCCTCTTCGGTTCAGCCGCCGCCCACCGAGAACGGATAGTCGCAGGGACGTCCCCGGAAACAGAATCCGAGGTTATCACCCTTCACGTTGTCGTATTCGATTCCGCGCATGGCCAGCGCGATTTTTTCGGCCGTCAACGGCATGGTCTTGAGGCGAACGCCCACGGCATTCTCGATGGCATCGGCGATCATCGGCGCGGCCGCCACCATGGTGTGCTCGCCCACGCCCCGCGCCCCGAAAGGCCCATCGGGCTGCGGCGTCTCCAAAATGATCGGCACGATTTCGTGCGGACAATCCAGCGAGGTGGGAATCTTGTAGTCGGTGAAGTTGGGATTCAGCAAACGACCCGCCGCGGAAAAACGGATGTCCTCGTAGAGCGCGGTGGCCAGCCCCTGCACAATGCCGCCCACGATCTGCCCCTTGACAAGATCCGGGTTGATGGCCTTGCCGGCATCCACGGCCAGCGTGGTTTTCAGCACGGTCAGCTTGCCGGTTTCCTTGTCGATCTCGACCACCACGCCGGCGCAGCCCACCGTGTAGTGCACGTTGGGATGTCCGCCCTGGCTGGTTTCCGGATCGCCCAGCGCCGAGGTGAATTCCGGCATGAACATGCCCGTTCCGTGGATGGGTCCACCGACATAACGACCATCTGGACGCATGATCCCATCAATGACGAACTGGCGGAACGGCAGTGAAAAGTCCTTGTCCGCGCGGCTCCTGACGCACTCGGCCTCGAGATACAAATCGGCAGCCTTGCGTTTCTTGGCGCGGGCCACCGTCGCAATGAGCCTGGTCTTCACTTCTTCGGCGGCGGCGCGAACGGCGTTGCCGCAGCTCCACGTCACATGCGACCCCACGGTTTGCCACTCGTAGGGATTGCGGTCCGTGTCGGGCGTCTCCACGCGGATCTTCTCGACGGGAACCGTCAGGACCTCGGCGGCCACCTGCGCCATCACCGTGAGAAAGCCCTGCCCGATCTCCATGCCGGAAACCGTCAGGTTCATCGAGCCGTCCTCGTTGAACTTGAGATAGGCGGCGGAGGACGCGTTCGGCGGCATGGCCGGCGCCTTCCAGAAGCAAGCCAGGCCTTTTCCCACCACCCGGTTTGCGTTCTTGCTCTTCCGGGTCTTGCCCCAGCCGATCTCCTTCGCGACCCGGTCAATCGCGCCGGCCAGGTCGCCGGGATTCATTTCCGCGCCATAGGCCAGAGTGTCGCCTTCCTTGATCGCATTGATCTTGCGGAACTTCACCGGATCCATGCCAATGGCCTTGGCGATGCGCGTGATGTGCGACTCCAGGCCGAAATGGAACTCGGAATAGCCGAAGCCGCGATAGGCCCCGCAGGGCGGCATGTTCGTGTAGACGCAGACGGAATCGATCTTCACGTTCGGCACGCGGTAGGGCCCGGTGGCCGACAACCCAACGGCATTGACGACGTTGGCTCCGTATTCCGCCGAAGCGCCCGCATCCCAGTGGAGGGTGTGCTCCAGCGCCACGATTTCACCGGTTTTCTTCACGCCCATCTTCACTCGGGCGATCACGCCCTGCCGCTGCGAGGTGTTCATGAACTCCTGCTCGCGGGTCCAGTTCAGCTTGACGGGGCGGCCTTTCATCGCAATGGCCAGAACGGCCGCAATGATTTCCATGGAGACGCCGGCCTTTCCGCCGAATCCACCGCCCACATAGGGCGTCACGATGCGGATGTCGCGGTTGGAAAGACCAAACGGCTTCAGGGCCGTGGCCATCACGTTGCGCTGGGCAAAGGGAGACTGCGAGGAAGCCCACAGCGTGAGCCGGCCCGAAAGATCAAACAGACCCGTCACGGCATGGGGCTCGATGGGACAGTGCGCGTAGCGCGGCACCGTGTAGGTGTCCTCCAGAACCACATCGGCCTGGCGGAACCCCTTCTCCACATCGCCCTTCCGGGTCTTGCGCCAGTGGGCGATGTTGGTGCCCTGGCGGGGAAAGAACCACGGAACCTTTTGATAGGTGCCCAGATCGGGATGGAGCAAAACGGCATCTTTTTTCAGGGCATCGCCCAGGCTCAGCACGGCGGGGAGGGGTTCGTAGTCGATCTTCACCCGCTTGGCCGCTCGCAGGGCGGCCTCCGGGGTCTCGGCGATGACGGCCGCAACCTGTTCGCCCACGAAGCGGACGCGGTCCTGCGCAAAAATATAGCGGTCCTGCATGTACAGGCCAAACATGTACGGGAAATCCTTGCCCGTCACGATTCGAATCACGCCAGGCTCTTTTTCCGCCTGCGAAATGTCCACTTTCCTGAGCTTAGCATGGGCATGGGTGCTCTCCACCACCACGGCATGCAGCAAACCAGCGCCAAAGTCCAAGTCATCCACGTACTGGGCCGCACCCATCACCTTGGCGAGACCATCCACGCGGACAGACGGGGTTCCAACAATCCGGGTTGCGCTCATGGCCGCCTCCTCCCCGCACTGGCTTTCTTTTTGCTTTTCTTGGCCACCGCCAGAACCGTGTCCACAATGGGTTCGTAGCCCGTGCATCGGCACAAATTCCCTGCCAGGGCTTCGCGAACCTCCTGCTCGCTGGGATCCGGGTTCTCGTGGAGCAACGCGGAGGCCGACAACACCACGCCCGGTGCGCAGAATCCGCACTGGAACACGTTGCGCTCGACAAAAGCTGTTTGCAGGGCGGTCGGCTTCCCATTGCCCACGCCCTCCAGCGTGGTGACCGACTGGCCATCGGTTTCAATCGCCAGAATCAGGCAGCTTCTCACGGCCTTGCCATCCAGGAGGACCGTGCAGGCACCGCAATCTCCCCGTCCGCAGCCTTCCTTGGGTGTCTTGATGCCCAATCTGCCGCGGAGCACATCCAGCAGCGTTTCATTCGGACGCACCGACACATGGCGGAGTTCGCCATTCAACCGAAGTGCTATTTCCTTCATTGTTCGCCCTCCTCGAGGATGTTCACGCCATAGTCCGCCCCGCGGCCAGCCAGCCGTTCGGCCGCCAGTTGCACCGCCCGCTGGAGCATGACTCCCACCATGAGACGCCGGTATTCCTTCGATCCGCGGATGTCGGTGATGGGAGCCACCTCGGCTTCTGCCAGTTCCGCCGCCCGTGCCAACACCTCGTCCGGCGGATTTTTCATCCCTTTCAGCAATCGCTCAACCTTGGCGCCTCGGATCGGAGTGGGCGCCACGGAGCCATAGGCCACCCGCCAGAGACCGGCTGAATCCACCCGAACGGCCACGCTGGCCTGCGCCAGATCCTCGCCGCGATAGCGCTTCAACTTGGCGAAAGCGCCGCCATGTCTGCCCGTTGGAATGGAAATGCCGGTGACGATTTCTCCCTGAGCCAGCGCCGTGCGACGGGGTCCTAAAAACCATTTCGTGGCCGGAATCTTCCGGATTCCCCGCAAGGTGGCCACGTGGAGGGTGGCTTCATAGACAAGAAGGGCCGGACCACTGTCGCAACAGGGGACGGCCGAACAGATGTTTCCTCCAATGGTGGCGCGGTTCCGAACACCAACGGAAGCCACCATGCCCGAGGATTCCACAAGCAACGGGGCATGCTTGCGCACCAGCGGCGACTCCACAATCTCGGCAAACGGGGTGCCGGCACCCAGCCACAGGGATCCTGCTTTGAAATGGATGCCACGAAGCTCGGCGAGACCTTTGATGTCGACCAGCAACCCGGGACTCACGGCGCCATCGCGCAACCAGGCCACCAAATCGGTTCCACCGGCCAGAGGCACGGAACCGCCGGGCACGGTCCCCGCCAACAACTTCAACGCCTCTTGCAAGGTCGTGGCCTTGGCATACTCGAATTCGCAAGAAATGCTCATGATTTCCCTCCCGTGGGCATGGTGGCGGTTCCGGCTTTGCCGGCCGGAACGATCAGATCCTCCGCTTTGTCATCGACCAGGAGAAAACTGTCGTCTTCGTGGCGCAAACCGACCAGAATGGTTTTGAATGTGCGGAGCAAAATGGAAGCATCCAGCAAGAAGCTCATGTTCTTGATGTAGTAAAGATCGAACTGCAGTTTCCGGGCGGCCGCATCGAAACTGGCCGCGTAGGGATAGCGGATCTGTGCCCAACCGGTCAATCCGGGCTGGACCAGGTGCCGCTCGTTGTAGAAGGGAATGAAAGCGGCCAGTTTTTCCGTGAATTCAGGGCGTTCTGGACGAGGACCGACCAAACTCATCTCCCCCTTCAAAATATTGAACAACTGGGGTAGCTCGTCAATCCGCCACTTGCGCAGGTAATAGCCAACCGGTGTCACCCGTGAATCCCGCTTGCTTGCCCAAACCGCACCGCTGGTCTCCGCATCGGCTTGCATGGTGCGGAGCTTGAACAACACATACGACTTACCGCCAAGACCCACGCGCTTTTGACGAAAAATCACGGGCCCTGGCGATGTCAGCTTGATCAGGAGACCTGAAAAAAGAATCAGGGGAATTCCGGGAATCAGTCCGAGCAGCGAGACGGCGATGTCCACCACTCGCTTGATTTTCCGGATCTGCATCACGGAACTGTTCAGGGCCGCCGTCATGAGCCATTCATCGTTGATGTGCGCAAGGGGAATCTCCTGCGCAAGCTCCTCGGAGATGGAGATGTAATCCATGATTTCAACTCCAGCATAGCGGAGTGGGCGCAACTGGGGCATCAGTTCGTGGCTTCGCATGGGGGAAACCGACAGGAGAATCACCGTAATGTCGTGTTCCTCGACCAATTGGCTGAGATTTTCGGCGGCTCCCAGCACGGGCGGCCCTTTCGCATAGGCCGCGACGGGCGAAGAACCGCGAGTCACCAGCCCCACCACCCGGTACAAGGATGAAGGGGTTTGCCGAAGGAGCCTCAACATGTCCGCCGCACGGTCCGGATGATCGCACAGCAAGATGGCCTGCTTGAGGAAAAGCCCCCGCCGGACCAACGCGAGAAACAAGCGTCGCAAGGCATATGCCAGGCCCAGGATCAAAACCGAAGAAATGGCCCAAATGCCACGACCGATGACCATCTGAGGCCGGGCATAGAGAACCAAACCCGTGACGCCGGCCGCGATACTCACCACAACCAAGGGAAGGAAATCGAAATCGACCCGCCGACTTCGCGTGGGTGGCTCGTACATGCCGCCAGCATAGAAAACCAGCATGTAGATGGCAACAGCACCAATCAAGGCTCCAAAATTGTCGAAGAGATATTTTTCACCTGGCTCGACGCCTAGCCGCAAATAGACAGCAGCCAATTGGGAGCCGACAATGATAAGCCAATCTCCCAAGGTCAAAAACAGGTGGCGGCTGGAAATCCGCGACCCACGATGGAAAATAACGACCACAGGAACTCCTTGCAGGCCGAGCGCCCGTCATCCCGTCTGGGTTTGCGTTCCGGACGGGGTCGACGGGGCCTCCTCCTCGTATCGATAATCGTAGCCATAATAGTGGTAGTAGCCAGAAGCCCCGTAGGTGCCCATCCGGGTCAGATCCAGGTTGTTCAACACGCAACCCACCAGCGTTGAACCACGGGTCAACAGTTGGCGCAAGGATGCCTGAACCAGTTTCCGGGAAGTCCGCCCGCTCCACACCACCATCAGCGTGGCATCTGCCAGAGAGGCGATAACCGTCGATTCCGAACAAGCCAGCAACGGGGGGGAATCCAGAACCACCAGATCATATTTCTTCGAGGCTTCGGCCAGGAATTCCTTCATCTCGCGGCGCAACACCAACTCGGCTGGATTATCGGGGAACGATCCCGTTCCGACAAGGTCCAGCCCCTCCACGGACGTGTGCTGCACCACCTGCTCCATCGGGCAACTGCCAGACAAGATCTCAGTCAATCCGCGACCGGCTTGCAAACCAAACACGCGATGCAATCCGCCGCGGTGCAAGTCAACGTCAACCAATAGCACCCGGTACCCGGTCTGCGCAAAACTGGTGGCCAAATTCGCGCTTGTGGTGGTCTTTCCTTCCTTGGGAACGGCGGAGGCAATCGCCAGTATCTTGAACGGACGGCCCGAGGGATTCAGCAGCAAAGCAGACCGGATGTTTCGATACGCTTCTGCAAACCCGCTGGACATATCCACATTGCCCACCCAGTACGAAGCGTCGCTCTCCTGCTTCCAGTGGGCCGTGGGAACTAATCCAAGGCAAGGTGTGCCAACACTTCTTTGAACATCTTCCGGATAGCGAATCGAGTCATCCATGAACTCAAGTGCAAAAATCAAACCCAACCCAAGGGCCAAACCAATCAATGCCGCAATGAAAAGACTTTGCAGATTCCGTGGTTTTAGCGGCCCCCCGGGTATGATGGCTCGCTCCAGAATCCGTACGGAATCCATCTGAATGCCAGCCGTAATATCCACCTCCTGCAAGCGATTGAATATTAAATCATATAATCCTTGCAACCGCTTCAAGTTACGCTGCAAGCCATCATACTCCTTTTGCTTGCGGTCGATTTCAAGTGCCTGCTCCTCCCATTCAGCCTCGACTCGATGGGCCGCCTTTTCCTTGATGCTGAGCGCCTCCAGTTGGGAATAGTACTGCTTGAGCGCAAATTGAATTTCCACCCGAATAGCATCCTCATTCTGCTGTAACTTCTGAATTGTTTCTTGAATCAGGGGATGTTCGTCCTTGTACTTTTTTCGATATGAAATCAACTGCGCCTCCATGATGGCAGTCTCCCGCTTGAGAACATCCCAGTGCGGCTGTTCAACCACCCCGTGCGCAATCAAGCTTTCTGCCCCCTCCTCAGGTGTTTCCCCTTCTTTGACAACAGGCTCGGCTGGGGTCGAGGTTGCGGGCACCGGCAACCCATATTCCAAGGTAGCCAACACCACTTCATCAGAAGCCTGTGCCAACAGCGGCTGCTGCGCTTCCATCAGCATCCTTTTGGTGCGGAATTCAGCCGATTGTTGCGACAGCTTAGCCAGCAGGCCAGCCGCCACATTGCCCCTCTCTTGAATGCCCACCACGCTGTTCTCTCGCACAAAAGCCAGAAGTTCGCCTTCCATTTCGGCAATTCTCTCAGCCAGACTGCCCGCCTGTTTGGAAAGGTTATCGACCGTGTTTTGCGAAGTGCCGCTCCGCCCCTCCGATTTGTACTCGATATAGGCGTCTGCCACTGCATTTGCATAATTTGCGCAAAACGCAGGCTCCAATCCATTCACGCTGATCGCCATGATTGACGTCTGCCAAATTGGATAAACAGATAAAGAGATATACTTGGATGAAAATTCTTGAGGAGGGATGTTAAGCTTCTCCCTGGCTCGACGAATGACCTCCCGACTTAGGATGATGTTGACTTGGGTCTGGGCAATATCACCCATGAGCGTTTCCAAATCCCGTGATTGCAGATTTCCGGGAAGCACAGCAGATTGAACCAACTGAAGTTTTGCTGTCGCCTGATACTCTGGCACTTGCTTAGCCATCATTACCAACATGATGACAATAGACGTCATAAAGCAAAGAAGAAGAAGCCACAAGCGCTTCGCAATGATATAGAAGTACTTGCGAATATCCAGCCCTTTGGGTGCCGCATCCGGACTTCCCATCTCGGAGGCAGGCGGCGGGCTTACTGAATCCGGTCGCTTAATCATGTCACGCATATCAAAGTCCCAACAGCCCTTTTTCCGGAACAATCACCACGTCCGCATCCTGCAGGGGGACATCTTCCTCAAATGACCCCAGTTTCAGGATTCGCCCGACGTCCACCAACACCGTCTTTTTGCTTCCATCCGGAGCGGTTCGCTGGATTTGGACCTTGGATGGATTGGCATATTGAGTCACTCCTCCCTGGTCCAAAATCAAACGCGCAACCGTCGCATTGGGCCCAGGATTCAATGAAACAGCCCCCGGCTTGTTCACCTCTCCAAGCAGATACACCTGCGCCCGCACCAAGTTGTTGATGGAGGGAACAAAAAAAATGTCCCCCTTCTGCAACGGCAAGTTCATGCTCATATCCGCAGCACTGAACAAACGCCCAAGATCCATGGGAATTACGGAATACTCCCCATTCTGCCGCAGGCGTAGAATCCGGGCACTGCTCCAATCCGCAAATTCACCCAATCCCCCCACCCTTGTCACCGCCTTGATGACATCCAAATCGTCGGTATAGGGGTGAAATCCGGGGGTTTTCACCTCCCCTAAAGCCAAAAACTCATTCCGTCCGTCCTCCTCTCCACGGGAGGGAACCACCACAATGTCACGAGGCCGCAGATACTGATCCTTGGAAAAGTCCATTGTATCCAGCATGGCACTGACATTCACCTCTATGCTTTGCCGCTCCATGCTGCCCCCCGGGACCCATCTCAAAATCCGGACACGGTCACCGGCCGCATTTCCTGCCAAACCTCCGGACCTAGAAATGGCCTCCATCAGAGTGAGGATTGAATCTCCCCGAAAAGGCAGGCTGCCTGGAGTGCGGACCGCACCTGTAATCAGCACATCGCCTTCCACAAAATTGGCGATGGAAATGGACACATTGGCATCCTTGAAATAGCGCTCTTCCAGAACGGCCTCCAACTTTCTGGCCGCTTCATCCGACGTCAGTTCCGCAATAACCACCCGTCCCGCAAAAGCAAAGTCAATCGACCCATCCCCCGCCACGGCATATACGCGAGACATATCCGGTTGCTCTCGCACCGAAATGTTAAGTCTGTCCCCAGCCAGAATTCGCCGCCCGAAGGTCTCCGGCTTCTCTCCCTCCCCGTATGCTCCAGAACCACAAACGACACTAACCAACACGCACCCAAGCCATAGTTGGGCCAAAAAACAACCTAACCCCGCAAGTCGTTGTTTCCAAATACTCATGGGTCCAAATCTACATGAAACAATCCGCAGGGACAATGGTGGATTTTTTGAATTTGTTTGCACCCCGGTTGAACCGCTTCTAGAAATCGTAGTTCAGCCCATAGGTGATTAGGTATTTTTGATTGGGCCCATACTGGTGAAAGTTGGAATCCTCGTAGGTATAGGTATACTCTATGATTCGTGACAATTTTCTCGATAGTTGCCGGGTATGATTCATTCCAAACGTTAGCATGGGTGTTTTTTCGGTCTCACCACCACCTTCGCCCAGTGGAGTACTTTCTTCATAACTGGCACCCAAATTCATCGAAAGATTGTAGAAAATCAGATCCTCAACCCCAAAGCTATATCCATAGGTCGTCGTTTCCGTATCCGCCGTAGACCCGAATGTGGACTGAGGTTCTTGAGAGAAAGTCAGAGCATGCTGAGCACGAGGTCCAATCTGCTGGGATAGACTGATATTATAGGTGAAGTTTACTTCGTCCTCATCCAGATCGTCCGTCCACTCCGCACTACCCGCCAATAACACCGTTTTGGTCAGTTGCAGTTCGTCGGAGACCGTAATGGTATGGACCGGCCCCCATGTTTTGGTCACGGTCCCATCCACGGCGGTCTCTTCTTTGTATTCAATGCCCAAAGAATAGGTAATCTTGGGATGGGCAAGCAAATCAACGGGAATTGCGCCGGAGACGCCGAATTCATTTTCCGTTTCATCCGTCTCTTCCCCCGAAGGAGTATAGACCGTCTCCGTTCTTGTCCACGTGTAGTAGAGCCCCCCCCAACTGAACAGGCGAAGATCGGCTCCTAAATTGAGCTCTGTTTCATCTTCTTCCTCATCGCTACGAATAAACAGCGTATCGGTATTCTGCAGGGTTCCAAAAAGGCTCAGCCGGGAAACATTGTCCAAATAAGCGCCAACCATCAGGATGGTTTCGTCCTGATCACCATCCTTGTATTCCTCGTAGTCATGCCTCTCGCTGGAAAAATTAGCGGAAGACTCCAGTCGCAATTTCCGATAATTCCAATTGGCCAACAGATTGGCGTCCTGGGTCAAAACCGGATCCCTCTTCACGCCGCCCGGGATATATTCGTCTTCGACACCATCCACGGAATAGTCTACACCAGCCATCCCGCTCAAAGTGAGGCGCGGGTGAGTAGTCTCAAAATTGAGGTTCGCATTGTACACCGCGGTGTCCAAATCACTTCGCACGAAGTAATCTTGGTAGGCCAGTCCTGCCCCGACATTCACGGTCGTACTCGGACGCATCGGTGCAGACTTCGAGCTCAAGGTCAGGCCCGGCATCCAATAGAAGTCGTCCTTCTGCAAATGTGGTTTTTCCTCCTCGGGATAGACATCATCCACATTGCTGTCGTAGGCCCCCAGCACAGAGCCTTGAAGGAGCATATCAAACGGTCCCAAGCGCAAGGTCTGGGAACTGGATTCCTGGGCAAACAACGCGCACCCAGCCATCAACGCCCAAAAAACACCCCGGCCCAAGGGAAGTTTGAACTTCCGCTCAGCCGGGGGACATGGGCGCCCATTCGTCTGGGAGTTTTCTCTCATGGCTGGCCCGCCCGCCATCCAGGGTCACCAGCTTCGGAAAAAGCAGGAAACATCTGGGCAACAGGCCAAATGGTCACCGATCTGATGATTTATTGGGATTGTACTCGATCACCGCCGGCGCAGGCCGCCCAGTGAAATCACCCGGTTCGCCCCATTGCACAACCTTGCCGTTCTTGAAATAAACCCAGTACGTCTTGGGAGTCCATGTGAACCAAGGCGGCAGGTATTCCCACACCTCGGACCAATCTTCACCCTGGTACACTTTCGCCGCACGGATCGTGTAAGGCTGGCCAATAGCCTCCCGAACAGCCTCGGGCTCCATTCCCAACTGGAGCTTATCCACATTCACATTCCAAGAAGCACAGGCCCCCAAAACGAGTGCTAATATCAGTCCTCCCAAGATGCCACTTGCTCTTCGCATCATCGAACCCTCTCCCTGTTGTGGAAGTTTTCTCACGATTAAAATATCAGGGCGGCATCGTGCCACACTGGAAAGCCTGCTGGCAAGCAAAACGAAATACAAGTTCCCCTGGCCTACCGCTTCAGGGCCTTGATCATCTCCGGAACCACCTGAAACAGGTCGCCCACGATACCAATGTCGGCCACGCCGAAAATGGGGGCGTCGGGATCTTTGTTGATTGCAATGATGGTGTCGCTGCTGTTCATTCCCACCAGATGCTGAATCTGGCCTGAAACACCGCAGGCAATGTAGATTTTGGGGCGCACGGTCTTTCCCGTCTGCCCGACCTGGTGGAAGCTTGAAATCCAGCCCGCATCCACGGCCGCCCGACTGGCCCCCACTGCCGCACCGCCCAAAGCATCGGCCAACTCGGCCAACAGCTTGAAGTTTTCCGGTGCACCCAAGCCGCGGCCGCCCGTCACGATGAACTCCGCACCCGCCACGTTCACTTCGTTTTGCATGGCATTGACCACTTCAACCACCTTGACCACGGGATCCTTCAGGACCAACGACTCTTCGATCAGCTCTCCCCTGCGCCCTGCCACGGGAACCGGGTGCTTAAACACCTTCGGCCGGACGGTCGCCATCTGGGGCCGATGATCCGGGCAAATGATGCACGCCATGATGTTGCCGCCAAACGCCGGCCGGGTCTGAAGAAGAAGTCGCTTCTCCAAATCCACATCCAGTTCCGTGCAGTCCGCCGTCAATCCGGCGTTCACCTGAATAGCCACGCGGGCGATGAAACCGCGCCCCATGCTGGTTGCACCGGCCAGCAAAATCTCTGGCTTGTGCTTCCGGATCAACGTGCTCATGGCCTCGGCATACGGCTCAGCCGTATAGGCGGCCAATGCCGGATGGTCCACCACAATCACCTTGTCCGCGCCGTGTTCAAACAGCGTCGAGGTGCAATCCTTGACCTGGCTGCCCAGCAAAACCGCGCACAATTCCACGCCCAGCCGATCCGCCAAAACCCGCCCCTCGCCCAGCAGTTCAAAGGCCACTTCCTGCACCTTGCCGCCACGCTGTTCCGCAAAGACCCAGAGCCCGCGATAGGCATCCAAGGCTCCGGCCTCCACCTTCTTCTCGGCCACTTCCATCTTCAGCGCACCCACCGGGCACGTTTCCACGCACGCTCCGCAGGCGGTGCAGGCTTCGGTGACATCCACCTTTCCATCCGTCCGCTGCACCAGCGCGCAGAAAGGACAAGCCGCCACGCAAGACCCGCAACCCACGCAGGCATCCAAATCAATTTTCAGGCCCATGACCGATTCCTCCTAGATCAACTTGCGCTCTTTGAGCAAACCCACCAATTTTTGCGCCATGGCCGACGGCTCTTCGTCCTGCCACTTCACGCCACCGGTTTTTGGGGGCGGCGAAAAAATCTTCACCACGCGGGTGGGAGAGGCGGACAACCCCAGCTTGGAAAGATCCGCCCCGGAAGCTTCGGCCGTCATCGGAACAATGTTCAGTTTCTTGGCCGCCATTTTGCCGCGCAACGAGGCCATCCGGGGTACATTGGCCTCTTTCAGCACCGTCAAGGCGCAGGGAAGCGCCACTTCCAGTTTTTCATAACCGTCTTCAAAGGCCCGCTCCACGAGCGCCTTTCCTTCCGCAATCTCGATTTTTCGAGCATAGGCAATGCACGGGATTCCCATCCAGTCGGCCACTCCAGGCCCCACCTGGGCGGTGTCACCATCGATCGCCTGCTTCCCGAACAGCACCAGATCCGCCTTTTCCAGCTTGGCGATGGCCGTGCTGATGGCATAGCTGGTCGCCCACGTGTCCGACCCCGCAAAGGCCCGGTCGCACAGCAGCACCACGGCATCCGCGCCGCGGCCCACGGCTTCCTTCAGAATCTCGGCGGCCTGCGGGGGTCCCATGGTCAGCACCGTCACTTTGGTGCCGGCGTGCTTTTCCTTGAGTTGAAGCGCCATTTCCAGCGCATTCTCGTCAAAGGGATTCATGATGGATTCCACCCCGTCGCGCACCAGCGTGTTGGTTTCGGGATTGATCCGGACCTGTGTCGTGTTGGGGACCTGCTTGACGCAAACCACAATGTGCATCTTCTTCTCCTGAAAAAGGCCAGGGGCGGAGGCCCCTGACCCGCTCTTCATCAAACCGAACCATTCATCCTAGGACTTGGCGACCGCGCCGTATTCCTTGTTCAGCGCCAGTCCGATGATATCGCGCTGAATCTGGTTGGTGCCTTCGTAAATCTGCAGAATCTTGGCGTCGCGCATCATCTTCTCGACCGGATATTCCTTCATGTAGCCGTAGCCGCCAAACACCTGCACGGCATCGGTCGTGACCTGCATGGCCACATCCGAGGCATAGACCTTGCACATCGCCGAGAACTTGGAGTAATCCTTGGCGCCGCTGTCGATGGTTTTGACCACCGCATACGTCAACGCACGGGCCGTTTCCACCTTGGTGGCCATGTCTGCCAACATCCAGCTCAAACCTTGGTTGGCAATGATCGGCTTGCCGAACTGCTCGCGGACCTTGGCATACATCACCGCCTCGTCCAAGGCACCCTGCGCCAGCCCCACCGCCTGTGCGGCAATTCCCGGGCGCGACACATCGAAGGTCTTCATCGCCCAGATAAAGCCCGTGCCTTCGCGGCCAATGAGGTTTTCCGCCGGAACTTCGCAATCCTCGAAGATCAGTTCGCGCGTGGCGCTCGCCCGGATGCCCAGCTTGTTTTCCTTCTTGCCGAACTTGAATCCCGGCGTGCCTTTTTCCACGATGAAGCAGCTCACGCCGCGCGCGCCGCGGTTTTTGTCGGTGACCGCAAAAACCGTATAGATGTCGGCCTCGCCGCCGTTGGTGATCCATTGCTTGGTGCCGTTGAGGATATATTTGTCACCCTTCTTGACGGCCGTGGTGCGGATGGAACCCGCATCCGATCCCGCGTTCGGCTCCGTCAGCGCATAGGCCGCCCACTTCTCGCCGCTGGCCAAGGGGGGCAGGTACTTTTTCTTCTGCGCATCGCTGGCACCGATCAGGATGGGATCCGCCCCCAGCCCGTTGGCGGCATACGAAACGGAAACGCCGATGCAAATCCGGCTCAATTCCTCCACCGCAACCAGATTCGGCAAGCTGTCGCCCTCATACGTCCCGCCGTATTCCACCGGAATATACAGACCCATCAAATCCATTTTCCCCAGTTCCCGCAAGATTTCGGTGGGAAAATGCCCCGTCTCGTCCAATTCCGCCCGCACCGGCTTCACGCGCGACACGGCAAACTCGCGCACCATGCTGCGGATTTCCATCGCCAGTTCCGACAACCCGTAATTCAATTCAGACATCTCGTTGCTCCTTAGCTTGCGGTTCACGTTTCAAAAGGCTTGGCCGCGGAATATGCCAGCCCCTCCCGCCCGATGCAACCCAAAGAATCGGATTTCTTCGCAAAAACCGTTGACATCCACCGAACGGCCGCTACTATGGCCGGACTTTTTGAAATCAGAGGAGTAGAGACCATGGCCAACATCAAGAGCGCCGCCAAACGCGCCAAGACATCCGAGAAGTCCCGCCAACGCAACATGCAGACCAAGGGCGAAGTCAAAACCCTGCGCAAGAACCTGCTGGTTGCGGTTGCGGAACCCGCCGCCCCCAAGACCCAGGAAGCCTATCGCGCCTTCTGCTCCGCTCTCGACAAAGGCGTCAAGCACGGCATCATCCGCAAGAACACCGCCATCCGGAAAAAATCCCGCGCGGGCGCTCTTCTGCGCAAGGCCGCCGCCGCCAAGTAATTTTCTCCGGCCTCGCGCCGCCCCTCCCTCCCCGCCCGTCTTCATGGACCGGCGGGGTGTTTTGTTGCCCTTATTCCGCCATCGGCGATTCACGGACCCAAATCAGGACGCGCGTGGACCCATAGGTCTTGTCCCTTGCCAGCCTCCACCCCTTCAGCACCGGCAAGGCGTCGTGCCCCTCGGTTTCGAAAACAAACACGCCGCCCACCCCGACCCAGTGGTTTCCCGCCAGCCGATCGGCGATTTTTTCAAGCCAGTTTCCCTCCCGCGCCTCGGCATAAGGCGGATCCGCCAGCACCAGATCATACCCCTTTCCCGCGCACGGGAACCCGAGCAATTTGAACACATCCGAAACCAGCACCCGGCCAACGTCGGAAGGCACGCCCAGCGCCTGAACATTGTCCTTCAGCGCGCGCAGGGCATTCTTGCCGCTCTCCACCCACTCCACCCAAGCCGCCCCCCGGCTCCAGGCTTCCAGCCCCAGTGCCCCCGTCCCCGCAAACAAATCCAGCACCCGCGACCCGGGAACGAATGCCGCCAGCGAGGAATAGATCGCCGCGCGCACCTTGTCCTGCGTGGGGCGGGTGCCATCCTCCGGCACTTTCAGCAACCGCCCGCTGTGTTCTCCGCCCGTGAGTCTCATCTCGCAATCTCCTCTGCCCACCGGCAGACCGCCAACGCCAGTTCCATCTCGCACTCCTTGAAACTGTGTCCCGTTCCCGGAATCAGCATCTCGTCGTAATCGGTCGAACGGGTCCTGCGGCGCAAGATCCCCAACATCTCGGCCGGTGGAATAGCGGCAAATTCCTCTTTCTCGCCAAAGACCGCCAGCACGGGACATTTCACCCGCCGGAACTGGGTCAGCGCCCCCCCATACCGGAACACGTTGGCCTCCACCGCACGCGAATCGGAAAGGCTCAGGAAACGCCCTGCCGTGAAGCGCTCATACAGTCCCGAAACCAGCACATGCCCCTTGCCCGCCGCAACCTGTTTCCTGGCCCACGCCACCTTGGCCTCCCAGCGCGGCCCGAGATCGCGCTTCAAAACCGCATAATCGTCCGCAGGCGCCAGAAGCGCCAGTCCCGCCACCGCCGGATAGCGGCGCACCGCCTGTCCATACACGATCTTTTGGCAACCGGTACTGTGACCCACCAGCACCACCTTTCGATGGCCGTGGCGGCGCGCGAAATCCATCGCCGCATCCAAATCCCCCAGACAGGTCCGGAATTTCTCGTCCTCCGTTCCGCGCTCCGCCCCTCGGTTATTGAAAGACAGAATTCCCAGCCCCATGGGCGGCGCCGCATCCAGAAAGGCTTTTTTCAGCGACGATCGGTAGAAATTGCTCCCCATTCCGTGAACAAACACCATCAGGGGCGCGCGCTTCTGGCCTGCGGGCCGGTAAAACCCGTCCAGCATTCGCCCCTTGCGCTCCCCGGCCGCCGGAAACGCCACCAACGA
>CAYNHA010000032.1:0-4625 GCA_964397035.1 uncultured Verrucomicrobiota bacterium | reverse complement strand
CCGGCATGAAGGGTGGAAAGGACGGCGGCGAAGAACAGCAGCAAGGCAATGGATTTTTTGGCGAAGGAGGGTGGGGCACTCCAGAGGGCGGCGATGGGCAGGGCGCCCCATAGGCAGAAATGGGGAATGAACGTCATGAATTCCTGCGACCGGGACCATGGGGCCTTGAAGACGATGTACCACAGGAAGAGGGCCGGGAACAGGAGGGTGACGGGCCAGAACGGGCGGAGGCGCCGGGTGAAGCAGAGGGGAAGGCCGAGGGCGGCGAGGCAGAGCCAGGCCGGTTGCAGGGATTTGGCGAAGCGGAGCATGTTGCCCAGATTCATCCATTCTCGGGCGTGGGGTTCGTCGATGGCGCTGCCGAGGATGCCGACGGTTTCGGCGTAGACGGAAGAACCGCCCTCCTTGAGTCCGGCCATGAATTCGGAAAAATGGAGAAGGTCGGGGCAGGCGGTGGCCAGACCGGCGGCGACCAGCACGAGGGACAGGACGACGAGGCCCGAGCACCATGCTGCTTTCTGACCGGTGCGAACTGCGCTGAACGGCGGACGAATGGAGGCCAGCAAGGGGATGAGGAGGATCACGAGGGGGAACTTGGTGCCGATGGCGAAGCCGGTGGAAAAGGCCGCCAGGGAATAATCGAAAGGGCGCCGGGTGGAGAGGGCGCGGGCCATGAGGAGGAGGGACATGGAGAGGGTGGCGAGCATGGCGATATCGCTTTCCAGATAGTGAGCGTGCTCGATGGGGAAAGCAGCAAACGCCATGAAGGCGGCGGCGGCCAAGGCACCCGCCCGCGAGCGGGTGATGCGCAGGACCCAGGCGGCGGAGATCAGGATGATCAGGGAGCCGAGCCAGGCGTTGAACGGCCGCCCGAAATCAAAGGGATCCAGAAAAGAGGGGGAAAATTGGTTGGTGGCTCTGGTGAAATAGGCCCACGGATGGGTGGTGCGGGTGATGATCCATTCGCAGGTTTTTCGGGCAGCGTCGGCCAGAACGAAAAATCCGCCGGCGTAGACCTTGGGGAGAAGGGAATGGGTTTCATGCATCCGGTTCATCCAGCTGGCAATCAGGCGTTCGTCGGGATGGAGCTGGAAGGGTTCGGTGAGGCCCGCGTAGCGGAGAACCAGGCCGGAGAAAAAAAGAACCAGCAGGGCGATGACGAAAAAAATGTGACGCGGTCTTTTCATGGGTGGAATGGGGATTCGGGGAAGTAGCGGAACAAACCGTTTTGCTCCCAGATTTCAACTTGCAGGGACGAGGCATCCAGATCGGGTGGGAGATGGGGCCAGCTCCAGCGTTGGGGGGCGGGTCCCAGACGTTCGGAGGGCGGCAGGGGCCAGGAACGTCCGGAGGACACATGGCGCAAGAGTCCGCGGACGGGCAGGGGGATGCCGTTGTTTTGAACCTCGGCGCTGTATTCGTGGTTTTCCGAGATCGTCCCGGCGGAGACGGTGAAGGCATGCGTTCCGCCGTAGACGGAAACGCGCGGGATGCGGAAGAGATCGGCGTTGGGGGCATTGGTGAAGAGCTGGTCCTCGCAGATCATGGCGGTCCAGTAGCCGCCATTGGTGACGGCCTGCCGCAGGACGTCGGGGGCAGCGCCGAAGGGATAGCAGAAGTCGCGGGTGCGGACGCCGGTTTTGCGTTTGAAGATGTGGCGGCACTCTCCCACTTCCAGCGCGAGGCGGGCAGGATTGGGGGCATGGGAGTGGGAATGGATCCCGAAGGCGATGGTCTTGCGTGAAAGCATTTCGTTCACCTCTTCCCAGGTGAGGCAATCGTAGGAGCGGTATTTCATACGTTCGGCGGGGGTGTCGGCGATGAAGCCGGTGATGAGGTAGACCACGGCCTGGAAGCCGGCCTCCCGGAGGATGGGTTCGGCTTTCGTTTTCACGCTGAGCAGGCCGTCGTCGAAGGTGATGAGGACCGGCTTGCGGGGGAGCCAGAATTTCCAGCGGTAGAAGCGGGAGATGTCTTTCGGCAGGATGGTCCGGTATCCGGCGGCCTTGAGGCCGGCGACCTGGCGGCGGAATTCATCGGTGGAGACGGACCAGACATCATCGCCGGGCTGGTCGGCGATGTCGTGGTACATCAGGACGGGGATTGTCTGGGCGGTCTGCAAACCGCGGCTTGCGAAGAGAACAACGCCGAGCAGGGCAACGGATACGAGCAGGAGTCCGCACGCCAACGGATGGAATCGTCTTTTCATATGGAATCCCGCCAGTATGGCGGAGAGGCTTCCCTTCCGTCGATGCGAATTTACAGGCTAAAAGAACGTATAGAGGAGGGGGGCGGCGGACGAGCCGACGAAGATCAGCACGGACAGCAGCAGCAGGACGACCACGATGGGGACGATCCACCACGCCTTGTTTTGCATGGCGAACTGACCCAGTTCCTTGAGGAGGCGTCCGAGATATTTCAACATTTTCATGGGATGGTTTTCCTTCTCGAGCGGGCAGATCAGTCCAGGGCGTAGTCCTTGCGCCAATCGGCCTTGTCCTGGAAGGGGGGTTGTTCCTTCTTGCTGAGAATGTAGCCGCCGAGGACGAGATAGTCCATCTCGGTGCGCATGAAGCAGCGGTAGGCATCCTCGGGGGTGCAGATGATGGGCTCGCCGCGGACGTTGAAGGAGGTGTTGATGATGACACCGTAGCCGGTGAGATCGTCGAATGCCTTGATGATGTCGTAGTAGCGGGGGCTGGTTTCGCGGTTGACGGTCTGCACGCGGGCGGAATAGTCCACGTGGGTGATGGCGGGGATGTCGGAACGTATCTGGTTGATGCGTTCTCGGGGGGAGAGCTTGTCGCTGTTCTCCAGGCCGATGCAGCGTTCCTTGCGGACCTGGGCCACGAGGAGCATGTAGGGGGAGGGGCGGTCGAGTTCGAAGTAGTCGGAGACTTTTTCCTCGAGGCAGGAAGGGGCGAAGGGGCGGAAGGATTCGCGATACTTGATCTTGAGATTCATGATGGCCTGCATCTTGGGGGAGCGGGCGTCGCCGATGATGGAGCGACCGCCGAGGGCGCGCGGGCCGAACTCCATGCGGCCCTGGCAGAGGCCGATGACATTGTCGCCGGCGATGAGCTTGGCGATTTCGGGGGCCCAGTCCTGGGCGGCGGGCTTGGCGGCGGGGTAGCCCTTGGCCTGAAGGAAGTCGCCGATCTCCGCGTCGGGAAAATCGGGGCCGAGGTAGGCGCCGTTCATCTGGTCGCGCTTGCCGTCGGCGGTGCGGGGGTTGCCTTTGATCTGGTGCCAGGCGAGGAGGGCGCAGCCGAGGGCTCCGCCGGCATCGCCGGCGGCGGGCTGGATCCAGATGTCCTCGAAGATTCCTTCGCGGAGGAGGCGTCCGTTGGCGACACAGTTGAGGGCGACGCCGCCGGCCATGCAGAGGTGCTTTTCGCCGGTGATTTTTTTGGCGTGGCGGGCCATGTTCAGGACGATGTCCTCGGTGACGACCTGGATGGAGGCGGCGATGTCCATTTCGCGCTGGGTGAGGTCGGATTCGGAGGGGCGGGCGGGGCCACCGAAGAGTTCGGCGAAACGGTTGTTGGTCATGGTGAGGCCGTCGAGATAGCCGAAGTAGTCGAGGTTGAGGCGGAACGAGCCGTCGTCGCGGAGGTCGAGCAGATGGTCGCGGATGACGTCCACGTACTTGGGCAGGCCGTAGGGGGCGAGGCCCATGAGCTTGTATTCCCCGGAGTTGACCTTGAAGCCGGTGAAATAGGTGAAGGCGGAATAGAGGAGGCCGAGGGAGTGGGGGAAGCGCAGCTCGCTGAGGATGTCCAGCTTGTTGTCCCGGCCGTGGCCGATGGTGCTGGTGGCCCACTCGCCGACGCCATCGATGGTGAGGATGGCGGCGCTCTTGTAGGGCGACGGGTAGAAGGCGCTGGCGGCGTGGGATTCGTGGTGCTCGGGGAAAAACAGTTCCGGCGGCATGCGGATGCCTGCTTTTTCGAGAGCGGTTTCGATTTCAGGCGGGATCCAGAGCTTTTGCTTGAGCCAAACGGGAAGGGCCATCATGAAGGTCCGCAGTCCCTTCGGGGCCACGCCCATGTGTGTTTCGAGGATGCGAGCGAATTTGCTGATGGGCTTGTCGTAGAAGGCCACGGCATCGAGCTGGTCGGGGGCGACTCCGCCTTCCGCGAGGCAATAGCGGACGGCCTGGACGGGGAAGCCGGGGTCGTGCTTCTTGCGGGTGAATCGCTCTTCCTGCGCGGCGGCGATGATGTGGCCGTCGCGCACCAGGGCCGCGGCGGAGTCGTGGTAGAATGCGCTGATGCCGAGGATATTCATTTAGAACTGCTTTCTGTACTGGGACAAATCGGCAACGGGTTTACGGGAGATCCAATAGGTGGGTTCGCGGGTGGGAAATTGGCGTTGCAGGGGATCTTTTCCGCGGATTTTCAGGGCGAGGTGCATGGTAGAGAAGCAGAGGTAGTAGAAGGGGGCGAGGAGGCCCCAGGTCAGGAAAACCCCCACTCCTTTGCCCAGGAGTTTGCCAAAGCGCTCGATGGCGGCGAACAAGCGCGGAATGAAGAATCCCGACACCAGCACCACGGTGGCCAGGCACCAAGCGATGATTCCCATGACGTGTTTTCCGAGTTTCCAGAAAAGAAAAGCGCCAATGG
>CAYNHA010000031.1:0-25479 GCA_964397035.1 uncultured Verrucomicrobiota bacterium | reverse complement strand
GACGAGAGTCAGGGATTTGGGAGCTGGGGCTGTCATAGGGGGGAGACCGTAGATTTTTGGCGGGCGCGCGGCAAGGCGAAAGGTCGGCTAAAAAAGTTTTCCACAGTGTGGAGCGCGCGCTTCTCGCACGGATCGGCGCAGGCAAGTTTCGTTTCGGAACGAGGGCCAAACGTGGCCCGAAGCCCAACCTTTTCCATACTGTGGAAATAAAGGGGTCAGTCCTATGAATTAATGTTTTCGGTTGACGGGGTGGGGGCGGATGTGGTGGGAATAAGGGCATGCCAAGAAAACCAAGAGTGGAGTATGCGGGGGCGGTGTATCACGTGATGAGCCGGGGGAACCGGCAGCAGGCGATCTTCCGGACGGACGAAGACCGGGAGATGTTCCTGAACACGCTGGGGGAGGTGTGTGGCCGGACGGGGTGGAAGGTTCATGCGTATGTCCTGATGGGGAATCACTACCACCTGTTGCTGGAAATCGCCGAGGCAAATCTGGTGGTAGGGATGCAGTGGCTGCAAAGCACGTACACGAAGCGGTTCAATGCGCGGCACCGCGAGTGGGGGCATTTGTTCCAGGGGAGGTACAAGGCGATTCCGGTGGAGCCGGGCGGTGATGCCTTTCTGGCGATGGCGACCTATATCCACCTGAATCCGGTGCGGGTGAGGAAGTACGACTTCGAGAGAAACAGCCTGCGTGATTTTCAGTGGAGTAGCTATCCTGCCTATGCCGGGGAAGTGCCGGGAGAGGATTGGCTTTGCGTTTCGCGGGTGTTGGAGGCTCTCGGGCTGGCGACCAGCCGGGATGGCCGGAGGCGGTATGCGGACTACATGGAGGGGAGGGTGGGGGAGGTGCGTCACAGCCGGCAGCCATGGAAGGCGGATGAAGCCTGGGGGAGGATTCGGCGCGGATGGTATTTCGGCGGCGATGGATTCCGGACGGAATTGCTGGGGCGGATTGGAAAGTCGATGAAGAGGGGGAAGAGGGAGTCGTACAGCGGCGAAGAGGTCATGGCCCATGGCTTGACCCGTGCGGAGGAGTGGATCGCGTCGGGTCTGAAGGCTCTGGGGCTTCAGGAGGAAGACCTGGGGGGAATGATCAAGAACTGCCCGGAGAAGTATGCGTTGGCTTGGCTGGTGAGGAAAAACACCAGTGTCCGCCCGGGGTGGATCAAGGCTCGACTCCAGATGGGCAAGGCTACCAATTTTGCGGAAGGACTCCGAAAACTGGAATCCGCGAAGCCTGGCGAGTGGGGGGAGCGGGCCTTCTCCAAGGTCAAAAACATTAATTCATAGGACTGACCCCTTCGCCTTGGGGCGTGATAGGATGGGCGGCATGAGTGGAACGAGGGAATGGTGGAGGACGGGAATTCTGCTGGGTGCGCTGTGTGCGGCGGCGGGATGCGGACGACCGCTGCCGTCGTCGGCGGCTTCGGAAGAAAGGGAGGGGGTGCTGGTCTCGGGGGCGTCGGCGCTGGAGGAGGTGCGACGGTTCGTGGAGCTGGGGCCGAAGGAGCCGGGTACGGAGGGGGCGGCACGTGCGGCGGCGCATCTGGTGGCGCGTTTGCAGAAGGCGGGGGTGGAGGCGCAAATTCAGGAATTTCAGGATGCGTCGCCGGCGGGGGTGTTGACGTTCCGGAATGTGCTGGGACGGATTCCGGGGAAGGGAAATCAGTGTATTTTGTTGGGGGCGCATACCGACACGAAAACGGGCATCGAGGGATTTGTGGGGGCGAATGATTCGGGGTCGGGGACAGGGCTGCTGATCGAGCTGGCGAGGGTGCTGGGGCAAAATGGGCCGCATGCGCTGGAGATCCGCTTTGCGTTTTTCGATGGCGAGGAATGCCGGGTGGAGTATGGGCCGGAGGATGGCTTTCACGGGAGCCGGTATTTGGCAAAGACCATGGCGGAGGACGGGAGCCTCTCCAACGTAGTGGCGATGATATTACTGGACATGGTGGGGGACCGAGATTTGACGGTGACGATTCCGCGGAACGGCACGCCGGAGCTGATGGCGCTGGCGTTCGAGGCGGCGCGGGCGGAGGGGGTGCGGAAGCATTTCGGGTTGTATCCGGGGATGGTCAGCGATGACCATACGGCGTTTTTGGAGAGAGGGGTGCCGGCGGTGGATTTGATTGATTTTCATTTTGGGAGCGCGCCGGGGAAAAACGACTATTGGCACACGGCGGAGGATTCGATGGACAAGGTGTCGGCGGAGAGTTTGGAGAAGGTGGGGAGGGTGGTGGAGCGAATGGTGGAGGCGTTGGTGGAGCGAGAGGCGGGGGCAAAAAAGTAAAAGGGGGAAGGGGTTTTGGCTCGACAAAAAACGGGGGGGCGGTCCAGCATTCTTCCGGTGAAAGAGAGTTAAGGAGTTCGACGATGTTTAATCCCAAAGAAGAGGCCATGCCGGTTCCGGAATTGCGGAAGCTGCAGGGCCAGCGATTGCAGGATCTGGTGAGGCGGGCGTACGAGAACGTGCCGTTCTACCGCGCGAAGTTCGAGGCCAAGGGGGTGAAGCCGGGGGATATCCGCGGCATCGAGGACATCGCGAAACTGCCGTTCACGCTGAAGCCGGAATTCCGGGAGCAGTATCCGTTCGGGATGTTCGGGGTGCCGCAGAAGGAGATCGTGCGGATCCATGCGAGCTCGGGGACGACGGGAAAGCCGACGGTGGTGGGCTACACGAAGGTGGACATCGACAACTGGGCGGAGTGCGCGGCGCGGTCGCTGGGGTGCGGCGGGGCGACGGCGGAGGATACGGTGCAGGTGGCGTATGGCTATGGCCTGTTCACGGGCGGGCTGGGAATGCACTACGGGGCGGAGAGACTGGGGGCGGCGGCGCTGCCGATGTCGTCGGGCAACACTGAGAAGCAGATCATGCTGATGAAGGATTTCGGGGTGACGGTGCTGTGCTGCACGCCGAGTTATGCGCTGCAGATCGCGGAAGTGGCGAAGCAAATGGGCGAGGATCTGCGCAAGCTGCCGCTGAAGAGCGGGCATTTCGGGGCGGAGCCGTGGACGGAGGCGATGCGCCGCCACATTGAAGAGGCATTTCCGCTGAAGGCGCTGGACATCTACGGGCTTTCCGAGGTGGCGGGGCCGGGCGTGGCGAACGAATGCCTGGAGCAGCACGGGTTGCATGTGTTCGAGGACCATTTCTATCCGGAGATCATTGATCCGGAGACGGGCGATCCGCTGCCGGACGGGCAGAAGGGCGAGCTGGTGTTCACGTGCCTGACGAAGCAGGGCGTGCCGCTGATCCGCTACCGCACGCGCGACATCACGATGATCCTGGACGAGGGGCCGTGCCCGTGCGGCCGCACGAGCCGGAAGATTGCGCGGCTGATGGGGCGGACGGACGACATGCTGATCATCCGGGGCGTGAACGTGTTCCCGTCGCAGGTGGAGGATGTGCTGGTGCGGATCGAGGGGGTGCATCCGCAGTACCTGATCGTGGTGGACCGGCAGGGCAATCTGGACACGATGGAGATCAAGGTGGAGGTGACCGAAAACCTCTTCACCGATCAGGTGCGCGGATTGGAGGCGCTGCGCGACAAGATCCACCACCAGATCAAGACGATGCTGAATGTGAGCGCGAAGATTACGCTGGTGGAGCCCAAGACCATCGAGCGCACACTGGGCAAGGCGAAGCGTGTGCAGGACCTGCGGAAGTTGATCTAACAAAAAGGAGCGGACATCATGAAAGTGCGTCAAATCTCGATTTTCCTGGAAAACCGGTCCGGACGGCTGGCCAGCGTGCTGAAAGAGGTGGGGCGGGCGGGGGTCAACATCCGCGCGCTGTCGCTGGCGGACACGAGCGACTTCGGCATCCTGCGGCTGATCGTGGACGACGTGGACAAATGCGTGAAGGCGCTTCGAGACACGGGGCACACGGTTTCGCTGACGGAGGTGCTGGCTATCGAGGTGCCGGACCGTCCGGGCGGACTGGCGGGCATTCTGGATGCGCTGTCGGAGGCGGGGCTGAACGTGGAATACATGTACGCGTTTGTGAGCCGCGCGACGGAAAAGGCCGTGGTGGTGTTCCGCTTCGAGGATCTGGATGCAGCTATTGCGGCGCTGAAAAAGTCGGACATCTCCGTTTTGGCGGCGGAGACGGTGTACTCGCTATAGAGGGATCGGCTGGTAGAGTTCGGCGCGGCGGGCGAGGGAGAGGAGGGCGGCTTCGCGGGTGCCTGGGGCGTCATCGGTGAGGCTGTCGCGCAGGGCGCGGGCAGCGGCAAGGACGGCGGCGTTCTTGGCGGCGGTTTCTTGGGGGGTGAGCGTCAGCATGAGCCAGGGGGCGGCGTTTTCCGGAGGCGGAAGGGGCCATTGGTCGGGGTGGTAGCCGGTGGGGGTGCCGGGAAAGGGGGCGGTCTGGTAGAGGCGGGTGGGGGAGAAGTTGCCGAAGGGCTCGCCGGGGGCAAATGTGCCCACTTCGGCGCCGGCGGCGCGGGCACGCTGGAGGAGGGCGAATCCGGCAAGGGGGGCCATGTCTTCCGGGGCCTGACAAACGAGGGCAATGCGGTCGCCGGACGAAAAGGGAGGGATTTCCGGAAGGGCGGGATGTGGGTTTGCGCGAGGCCGGGGGATTTGCGCGGCGGCGAGGGCCAGCAGGCACAGGCCGGTCGCCAGGCTGGCGATGGAACGGGGCTTCATGGGGCGGATCCTACCGTTTTTTGGAGGGGCGGCAAGTGGCACTTGTCCGAATGGCCTTGGGAAGGCATACTCTGCGCAAAGAAAAAAGGATCCAACCCAGGAGAGTTCAACCATGAGCAACGAGAATCACGAGTCGGTCATCGGCGCGGATGTGGAAATCATCGGCACGATCAAGAGCAACGGAACGGTCCGTCTGGATGGCAAGCTGGAAGGCGAGCTGCTGTGCGGCGGGAATGCCATTCTGGGCAAGAGCGCGCAGGTGAAGGGCAATGTCACGGCGACCTCGGTTTCGATCGAGGGCAAGATCAGCGGCAACATCCTGGCGAAGGACAAGATCGAGATGAAGGCGACGGCGACGGTCAACGGCGACATCAAGGCTCGCCGCCTCTCGGTGGAGGATGGCGTGACCTTCGTGGGCCGTTCGGAAGTTAACCCGAACGCCGCGTCCGCGCCCGTGCCGCCGAGCATTCCGCAGCGTTAGGCGTTTGATTTCGTTCGGGGCCGCCGGATGTTTCCGGAGTGCCGCGGGCGGAAGGAATGGGCGTGTCGGACAAACGAACCAAGATGATGGACGGCTATTCCGTCGTGCAATCGCTTGCGAAAGCGAAGCAGGACGGGGTCTTGCCGCATCCCGGCGCGCGCCGGGCGGCGGAGGACTTGTCGTCGCGTCCGCCTCCGACGGCGATGCCGGGGGACAATCCGCACATTGTCAAGACGATCCAGCCCACCAAGCGCACGATCCGATGCTTCAAGTGCGGATATGAATTCCTGCTGGCGGGAACGACCAAGACCATCTACTGCTCGAAGTGCCGAGAGAAAATCGACCTGGGCGATTACGTGATCGACCGTCCGTGGTCTCAGGAGATCAAAACCGGGGGAAGCGTGATTGTCCGGCCGACTGGGCGGCTGGAGAATGTGCGCATCCTGGCGGGCAATGTGATCTTCGAGGGCGACATGGATGAGAACTCATCCATCGAGTGTTCACAATGGCTGGAGCTGGGGGGGCAGGCCCGGCCGAATCCCCGGCAGATCACGATGCGCAACCTGCGGATTGCGGCGGGGGCGGCAATGCAGTTCAAGTACAAGCTGCAGGTGCACCAGCTGGAATTGCTCGGCTCGCTGGAGGCGGATGTGGAGGCGGCAGGGTTGGTTTCGATTCGTGCGGGAGGGCACTTGAAGGGCACGGTTCGGGGGGGACATTTGCAGGTGGAAGAGGGCGGGGGGCTTTCGGCCCGCGTGTTCATCTGGCCGCAGGCCGGCACGACGGCGCAGGAGGAATGATCGTTCCGATGGGCGGGCACATCCATGTGGCGGGAGTGGCAGGGGTGGGGATGAGTGCGCTGGCTCAGGCCCTGCGCTGGACCCACGGGCGGGTGACGGGATCCGATCGCTATTTCGACCAGGGGCTCGACTTGTCGATTTTTGATGCGTTGCGTTCGGCGGGGGTGGAGCTGGTGAAACAGGATGGGGCGGCGGTGAGGGCAGGCACCGAAGCGGTGGTGTATAGCACGGCCATCGAAGAGGGAAATCCGGATTTCATCGCGGCGAAAAAAGCGGGTGTTCCATTGAAGCACCGCGCGGCGGTGCTGGCGGAGCTGGCGAAGGGCCACACGGTGCTGGCGGTGGCCGGCACGGCCGGGAAGACCACGACAACGGGCATGCTGGGATGGACCCTGGAGCAACTGGGCGCAGACCCGACCGTGGTGAACGGGGGTGCGCTGGTGGATTGGGCCGATGCGCGGCATGTGGGCAATGTGCGGCGTGGAGGGGTGGATTCGCCTTGGGTGGTGGAGGTGGATGAAAGCGACCGTTCGCTGCTGCGGTTTTTTCCGGAGTGGTCGGTGCTGACGAACATTTCGCAGGATCATTTCACGCTGGAGGAGGTGCAGGCACTTTTCCGCACCTATGCGGGGCAGGTTCGCCAGGGGCTGGTGTGCGGCGAGGGGGTGGCTGGTGTGCTGGGCGTGCAGCAGGCGAAAGTGGTTGAAGGGATGGGGCGTCCGGAAAAGACGGAAAACGGATTTGCGGTGGCGTGGCGCGGACAACAACTGGAGGTGCGCCAGCCCGGCGCGCACAACGCATGGAATGCGCTGATGGCCGCGGAGCTGTGCGCGCAACTGGGACATGATCCTCGAAAGATTGCCGATGCATTGGCGCGTTTCGGCGGCATTCAGCGGCGGCTGGAGCTCGTGGACGCGGGGGGAAGCGTGCGGGTGGTGGATGACTACGGGCACAACCCGGCGAAGCTGGCGGCAGCGTGGGCGGCGGTGAGCACGGAGAGGAATCGCGTGCTGGGCGCATGGCGGCCCCACGGCTTCGGGCCGTTGCGCGCCATGATGGAGCCGCTGACAGACGCCTTTACCTCGGTTTGCCGCGCCGGGGACCGGTTGTGGATTCTGCCGGTGTACGATGCGGGCGGAACAGCCGATCGCAGCGTGAATTCCGAGGTGCTGGTGGACAGGCTGAAGGCGCGCGGCGTGACGGTGGAATGGGCGGGGGACTACGATGATCTGGGAGCGCGAATGATCCGAGAGGCGAAGAGAGGGGACACGCTGTTGGTGATGGGCGCGCGCGATCCGCGCCTGCCGCAGTTTGCCCGGGAAATGGCCGCGAAGACAAAAGGGTTTTGAGAGGACGATGACATGAATGCAGATACTTCCATGCCGCCTTTGCCTTTGGAGGAACAACCCATTTGCGAAATGAAGCCGGCGGCCCGGGCCTATTGGGGGACCTTGTTTTGGGGACTGGTGTTGCTGCCGTTTTTCCTGCTGGGGGCTTTGCTGTGGCTGCGCGTTTGGTATTTGGTGTCGTCCACGCGCTACCGGCTGACGACGCAGCGGTTGTTTGTGCAAACGGGATTGATTGCGAAGAAGCTGGAAGAGGTGGAACTTTTCCGCGTGAAAGATGTCACGCTCCATCAGGGCATGATCCAGCGGCTCCTGGGGGTGGGGAACGTGGTGGTGCTGTCGAGCGATGACACGACGCCCCGGCTGGAATTGGCGGGCATACCGGCTCCCCTGGAGGCGAAGGAGAAAATCCGCAATGCCTTCCGGGCCTCGCGCCAGCGCGAGGGGATGCGCATGGGGGAATATATTCCGTCATAAGATAAGGCGGAGCTGAATTCAGAATCCAGAATTCAGGATTCAGAAGAAATGGTCCGTGACCGATTCTCGGTCATGGATCGAGAACCTTGAGCGGCTTCGAGGAGTTCCTTGGCGTGGCGGAGCGCGACGCTGGTGGTGTCGCGTCCGCCCAGCATGCGGGCGATTTCCTCGATGCGGGCGGCTTGGTCCAAGGGAACGACTTGGGTGTGGGTGCGGCCGTCTTTGACGAATTTGCGTACGGCATGATGGCTGGCGCCGCAGGCCGCGACGGGCGGCAGATGGGTAATGGCGACCACTTGGCGAGGACGGGCGGCCTGAGCGAGTTTTTTGCCGACGGCGTGGGCGGTTTCGCCGCCCACGTTGGCGTCGATTTCGTCAAACACCAGCAGGGGAATTTGATCGGCTTCCGCCAGCACGACCTTGATGCCGAGCATGACGCGGGAAATCTCTCCGGAGGAGGCGATGGTGCGCAGGGGGCGCATGGGTTCGCCGACATTGGGCGCGAAGCCGAATTCCACGCGGTCGATGCCGGAGGCGGCGGGGATTTCGGCGGGAAGGAGCTGGATGCCGAACGAGCCGTGCTCGAAGCCGAGCGCCTTGAGTTCCGCAGTGATGGCGGGGGCCAGTTTTTCGGCCGCCTCCGCGCGCCGCTTGCGGAGGGCGAGGCCGAGGGTTTGCAACTGCTTTTCGGCGGTGGCGATTTCCTTGGCGATTTCGGCCTTTTGGCGGTCGCGGCTTCGCAGGTCATGAAGACGCGTGCGGGAGGTTTCGAGGGTCTTCAGAATGTCTTCCAGCGAGGGGCCGTATTTGCGCTTGAGCTTGTCGTAGGTGGCCAGGCGGGTGTCGAGCCATTCGAGGCGGGCGGGATCGGAATCGATGGTGGACAATTCGCGCTGGATGGCGACGGAAAGGCGCGCGATGGCATCGGTATGAACGCGCAATTCTTCGGGCCACTCCTTTGCGGCGGGCATCAGGCGAGACAATTCCTCGAGCGCCTTGCGGGCGGGGGCCAGGATGGAGAGGGCGGATTGTTCGTCATCGGTGGCGGCCTGCACGAAGAGCTGGCCCAGTTCCAGGATGCGCTGGGCGTTTCCGGCGGTGAGCTGTTCGGAGCGGACGGCGTCTTCCTCGCCTTCGACGGGAGCCGCTTCTTCGATTTCCTTGACGCGGTAGGCGAGCAGATCGATCTGGGCATCGAGGTCGCCGACGTCGGCGGACAGTTCCTCGCGGCGGGCCAGGAGCGCCTGCCATTTTGCATAGGCTTCGGCATAGGGAGCGCGTTCCTTTTCGGCGCGGCAATAGGCGTCGAGGATGTCGAGCTGGGAGGCGGGAAGAAATAGGGATTGGTGATCGTGGGGTCCATGCAGATCGACGAGGAGAGCGCCGAGGCGCTTCAGGAGGGGAAGGGTGACGGGGGCGTCGTTGATGAACGCCTGGCCGCCTCCGGCGACTTTCACGGTGCGCCGCAGGATGAGTTGGCCGTCTTCGCAAGGATCCAAGCCAGATTCTTGCAAGATGGCATTGATGATTCTGGGGTGGCGAAGATGGAAGGTGGCTTCGACGAGGCATTGCGTTTCGCCGGTGCGGACAGCCGAGGTGTCGGCGCGCTCGCCGAGCAGGAGATACAGCGCGCCCATCAGGATGGATTTGCCCGCGCCCGTTTCGCCGGTGATGATGTTCAGGCCCGGCTCGAACGAAACGGAAGCCTCTTCGACAAGGGCCAGGTTTTTAACTCTTAACAGCGTCAGCATGGGGGGCAAGATAGCGCAAGGCGAAGGAACGGGGAAGACCGGAATTTCCACGGGATGGGGCCTTGCACAAAATGGGCTCTCTCCGGAATCTTCATCTTGTCTTCATCTGGAAAGGGAGGTACGCTGGGCCCGGCTGAGGAAACAACATACAACACAACAGGAGGATGTCCATGAGCGTGGTGAACGGACTGAAATGGGTTTGCATCGTTCTTCTCTTGACCGGGTGTGCCATGGCCCTGTCGGCCTGCGGCGGGGGGGATGACAGCGACAGCGACGACACCGTTGTGGTGGTGACGAATGTGGTGGGGGGGACCACCGTGGTGGTGACGAATGTGGTTGCTGCACAATCCCTGGTTGCGCCGCAGTTGGTCACCCCGGCGGACGGGACGAGCTACAGCACGTTCCTGATTGTGGCGCCGGGATTCAACGTGAACTTCGAATGGACGGCGGTGCCGGGTGCGTCGTCGTATGTTCTCGAAGTGGATGGCGCGCAGCATGCGGTTGCCGGAACCACGAAAACCCTGCCCATTCCCGAATTCGGCACCCACAAATGGCGCGTGTGGGCCAAGGATTCCAACGGGGCCAGCGGTCCGGCCAGCGGGAAGTTCTCATTTGACCTCATTCTCAGGTTGCTGACTCCGATCTGATCAGGCCCACTGTTGACGGACCCCGGAGCGTTCCGGGGTCCTTTTGTTTTTGGAACGGGTGGCCTGCCCGGGGCTCAGAGCCACTTTTTCCTGCGGACCAGTGCGATGAAGATTCCCACAAAGGCAAGGACCAGAACCCAAAAAACAAGGTAGGAATAGCGCCAGTCGAGTTCGGGAAGAACTTTGAAATTCATGCCATAGACGCCGGCGAGGAAGCTGAGCGGCAGGAAAATCATGCTGAAAATGGTCAAGCGGCTCACGATGCGGTTCGTGCGGTGGCTGACCATGCCCATGTAGAGGTTGAGGGTTTCGTTGAGGACGCTGCGCACGCCGGCGATGTCGCCGCCGAGCCGTTCCATGCGGTCGGAGAGGATGTCGAGGGCGGGCTGGGTGGTTTCGCTGACGAAGGCCGATTTGCGGGTCGCCAGGTCGTTGAAGAGGTCGCGTGCGGAGAGAACGGTGCGGCGAAAGGTCAGGATGTCGCTGGTGAGGTCGGAGACTTCCGCGAAGATGTCGTCGGTGACTTTGCCGAACAGGCGGAGCTGAACGCGTTCCGCCTCGGCGGTGTAGTGCTGGAAGATGCGGCGATAGGATTCCAAAAGGTGGGAGCCCAGCTCGTAGAGCAGGAATCCGGAGGAGCGGGCAAACTTCCGAAAATCGTCGCGGTAGATGCGTTGAATTTTTTCCATGACGGGGGAGGCATCGGGCAGAAGAACGGCAAAAAAATTTTCGCCCAGCAAGAAGGCCAGGACGCTGGATTTGAGCAGGGGGCCTTCCATGCGGACTTCGGAGAGGGTGAAGTGGATGGCTTCTTCGTAGAGTTCATAGCTGGCTTCGGCTTGGGGGTTTTGCAGGATCCCGGAAATGGCGGGACTGGCTCCCAGCCGGGTCAACAGGGTTTGCATCGGGGTGGATTCGGCGGAAGACGCCGTGATCCAGTAGAACGGACCCGTGGCGGAAATGGAATTCCACCCGGTTTCCGGAATCGTCTGTTCCTGCTTGGCGGCAAAGTCAAAGGCAACAACCTGCATGGTGTTCTCCCGGAATTCTGGACGCACGGTGCACGCTTCCAATGTAGCAGGTGCGCCGGGAAACCCGACAGGAAATTTTGAAAAACAGCGGAAAAATGGATGGATCGGCATGAGGATGGGCCCGTTCATGACAAGAGGGGGAACCCACTCCACATCAAATCAACTAGTTATTATAATAACTAGTCAAAACCGTTCCATCGGTTTTGACAATGCGTGCAAGTGAATCCGGACGGCAATCCTTTTGACAATGGAAATGGGTTGTGTAGGATTTCTCGGACGAGAGAGTCACGACCTTACAACCCATAGGAGTTCTGAAACATGAAGAGTTGGATCCCGGTTCTGTCCCTTTCCCTGGCCGGCGTGCTGGCCTGTTTGCCCCTCGATGCCTTTGCTTCAGAAAAGGGAGGAGGCAAGTCCAAGAAGAACACCGTCACATCGGTGGACAAGAAAGGGCGCGAGCATTCGGCCAAAGGCTATGTGCCGATGAAAGCGGCGCCCGGCTCGAAGAAATTCCAGGCGCCGGAAAAGATTGCGAAAGTCGATTTGCCCAAGAAGGTGGATCTTCGGGCGCACATGACGAAGATCGAAGACCAGGGCCAGACGAGTTCCTGCGTGGCGAATGCGTTGGCCGGCGCCTATGAATACTGGGTGCGCAGGGACAGCAAGCAGGACTACGACGTGAGCCGTTTGTTCATGTACTACAACGCCCGCTGGCGCAACGGGGACCAGAACGAAGATGGGGGAAGCGTGATCCAATTGGCGATGGAGGCGCTCAAGGAGCTGGGGGCTTGCGCCGAAAAGACGTGGCCCTTTGAAAAGCCGCTGCTGCTGGAGAAGCCGAACCGCACGGCCTATGAGGAGGCTTCGCAATTCAAAATCAAGGAAATGCAGCAGGTTCCGCTGGAGCTTGAGGCATGGAAGCAGGCGCTGGCCTCGGGATATCCGGTGGTGTTTGGCTGCCTGTTGTTTGACTCGTTCGACGAATGCAATCAGCGGGGTGGCGTGGTGCCCATGCCGAGTCCCAAGGATGTGGGCCGTTCCTCCCACGGCGGACATTCGATGTGCGCGGTGGGATATTCCGATTCCGAGAAGGTGTTCATTGTTCGCAATTCGTGGGGCGACCAGTGGGGCGACAAGGGCTATTGCTACATGCCCTACAACTATCTGATGAATCCCGAATTCAACGGGGGCGATAGCTGGGTGTTCATTCCAGAGACTCCGCTGCTGGATCCGGAAGACACGTGGTTTGATGACGATGAGCCGGTGACGGATGATGGACGCGGCGTCGATTTCGTGATCAATCCGTTCACCGTGGACGATTACGAGGATGTGGACCTGGATTGGTGGGATGTGAGCACGGTGGAGTACTCGGACGAGGCGGACGAGGAGTATGTCGAGTATGTGGAATACGCCGAGGAAGAAGACTGGGATTCCATGGAGGAATTCGACACGGAAGAGGTGATTGCAGCCTGGGAAGAGGAATATCCGGACGAGGACACCAGCCTGTATGAGTCGGACGAGGATGAAGACGGGGAATATGACGAAGACGCCGCCGAAGAGGAAGATGCCGAGGACGGGGAATACGATGAAGGGGACGCCGAAGACGAAGAGGAAGAAGGCGAGTATGATGAGTCCGACGACGCCGAAGAAGATGACGATGGGGAATATGACGAAGATGCCGAAGAGGAAGACGGCGACTCCGGGGAATACGATGAAGGCGATGCCGAAGACGAAGAGGGCGACGGCGAATACGATGAGGATGACGGCGAATACGAAGAGGACGATGGCGAGTACGACGAGGAGGAAGAGGTCGAGGAAGAGGATGAAGGCGAATATGAGGATGAGGAAGACGCCGACGATGCTGACGAAGATGACGGCGAGTATGACGACTCGGACGATGCCGAAGAGGAAGAGGACGAGGGCGAATACGATGATTCCGAAGATGAGGATTCATATGAGGACGATGGCGGTTCTGACGACGATGACGGCTCGGGCGATGGTGACGACGAATAACGCTTGAGTCTTGGCGCGCAAAGGGCTGCCCGGGTTTCGGGCAGCCCTTTTTGCTGGGGCAATGGCGAAATGCCGCTTGTCTTATGCCGCCTGGCGTCGTCGCAAGGCCAGCAGAAACGGTGCGCCCGTCAGGAGTAGCATCCATGTGGAGGGTTCCGGAACGATGCCCGGAGCGGATGCAGGGTCCGCCGGGGTCAGGTTATTGGCGTTGTATTGCGCGGCTGTTTCCAGCACGACGGCGCCGGAGATGGGCGTGACGAGCTGGAAGGAACGGGCGAGTTCAAGGGCTTCGTCGTGTCCGGTTTTGCGATGGGGTGCGGTGAGACGGGTGATTTCATCGGCGGCCCAGAGGCGGGCAATGTGGGAGGATCCTTCCGCAATCCCGTCGGGTAGAGTTTCCGATTTGATTTTCTCGCGCTGCCAATGGGCTGCAGTTCCGGAGAGCAGGTCGACGATTTCAGACGGCGGGGAGTGGACGACAGGCAAAGGGTGAATCAACTGGAGATCGACGAGCTTTTCGGAAACGCGGTTGGCGCCGGGGCCGAATTGATGGGAATGGATGACCAGTTTGCCGCGGGCGAAATCCGCGATTTGGCGGAGGGATTCTGTTTCCGTGGAATCGAGCGGCTGGGCGGCGTGGAGCCAAAGGATGGGCGCGTTGCCATGAGCCGTGGCCCACTCGGCCGCCTGGACGAGAGAGGGAACGTTGTCGCACCCGCCCACAAACTTCATGCCGAAAAGGGAACGACCGTCGATCACGTGGGGTTCGTCGCCCGCGAGGACGGTGAAGGTTGTGGTTTCGGGCGGAATCCGGTCCAAAATGGATTTCGTGATGGCTTCCTGGAATGAGCCCATGCGGGCGGAACCATCGATGACGATGGCCAGTGCAGGAGGAAATGCGGGGGCGGAATCCGGTTGCACAAGGGATTGAAGGATGGCTTCGTCTTGCGGCAGGCGGGTGTCGCGGGAAACCACGGGGAGAATCGGATCAGCCAGGGGCACGCGGAGAAATCCGGCTGGCGAGGAGGAGTCGGCAGGGAGTTTACCGCGGATGGCGAAGCCCGAATCCTGCGCGAGGGTTTGCAGGGAGGAAGAGGTGCCCGAAGGTTCGGTATCGCTTTCCAGCCACGCCGAGGTGGAGAGATTGGATGCGGCGGTGAAGTTTTGTTCAACAAAGACCGGGAGCCGCAGGACGGCTTCCGCCGGCTTGGCTTGGGAAATGCCGAGCGGAGCCGTGATGCCGATGCGGGTTTTCATTGTGCCGTCCACGGGCACGGGGAAGCACTGAACCAGGACCCGGTCGGGCCCGGCGGTGGTGACAAGGACGGGGTCACGGCGTTGGCGGACGGCGACTTGCTGATAGGCTTGCTTGGTCTGCGAGCGTCCGCCAAACGCGGCCTCGCAGGGCTCATCGTTGATCCAGAGCGTGACTCGCGATACCACGGCTCCCGGCGGCAGCTCGATGAGCGCGCGGGCTTCGCGCTGGGCTTTCGAGGTGTTGCGGAATTCGAGGGTCCATTCGAGGTAGGAGATTCCGGAGGCGGAATCGATCCGGCCATCGAGGCGCGACTGGGAAAGGGAAAGGCCCTTCACGCGGGCGGCGACCTGGTCGCCACCCAGGGAGGGATCGAACCAGTCGTCATCCAGCAGGGATTGGCCGCGAAAGCCCTTGATTTGCGGCGGAGGAACGGCGGTGTAGGGAGTGCCCGTGACGCGGTAATAGGCTTGTTGGGAATCGGCGGTGCCGGGGTCACATCCGAAAACGCGGGACAAGAGAAAGGCGGTCAGATCCATGTTTTCGCCGGTCCGGTAGCATTTGCGCAGCAAGGTGTTGCGGTCGCCGATGGCCCGCAGGAGTTGTACGGCGTGGATGCGAACGCTGGGGTCGGGATCGCTGGCCCGTGCGGCGCCGATTTGAACGGCGGATTGGGGGATGCCCAGCAGGATCAGGAGCGCGAAGGCCGGCAACGCGGTGCGCCAGCATGCCCCAGGCGGGAGTGAGGCGGTTGCCACGGCGGTTTTTCGCAGGCGTCGGCGCAGGGCGAGGGCGCAGAGGAAGGAAACGAGCGGAGCCAGCGGAATCAGGCCGATGCCGAAGTAGATGACGGCCATGGCGGCGAAGGGCGTGACGATGGCGAATTGCAGGGCGTAATAGGCCGAGATTCCAAGCGCGAAGCCGTTCAGGAGGCCGACGGCGCGGGATGTTTTTCCTCTCGCGGCGGCCAGCAGGGCCCAGGCGTTGGCGGCGGGTACGAGGGCGATGAGGAGGATATGAATCCATGTGGGGAGGGGGTCGAAAATAATCTCCGCGCAGAAACCGGCGGTGAGCTCAAAGAGCAGCACGCCGAGGGGGAGGGCGACTCCGAGCAACCAGAGCAGGACCGTATGGATGCGGGCAAACCAGACGCGCATTCTGGAAGGAAAGGCGGTGGAGGGTGCCGGTGTTGCTTCCAGCGGCGGCACCTCGGCGGCGGCGGAACGCAGGGCGTTCAATTCGGTTTGGGCGCGTGCGGGGGAAACGGCGGTTTCGCCGGCGGCGACGGCATGGGATTCGATCAGCGCCTTCCAATCGGAAAAGACTTCGTCGGGATCGGCCCCGAGCGCGAGGAGGGAGCCACGGCGTCCTTCGCAGTGGCGCAGGAACAGGTCAAGGGCGTCGGGAGACCAGGTGATCATGGAGTGCTCCGTTTCTGGGCGGTTTTGTGTTGCCGTTGCATTTCTTCCACATAGTCGTTCATCAAGGAGAGGACTTGGCGCCCGCGCGGGGTCAGGCCGTAGATTTTCCGGGCAGGTCCATCGGGGGAATCCTCGATGCGGCGCACGGCCAAAAGCCCCTGGAGACGCAGGCGGGAGAGGAGGGGATAGAGGCTGCCTTCGGAAATGCCGAGTCCGGGGATGTCTTGAAGGCGGTTCATGATGCCGTAGCCGTGAAGCTCCTCATTGGCCAGCACGTTGAAAATGCAGGTTTCGAGCCAGCCTCGCCGCATCTGCGCCATCCATTGGGCGATGTAGGATGTGTTTTCGCTCATGTTCGTTTGTTTCCGTGAATCCGGGGTTTCCAGCCAAGCTACTATGCTGAACAAGGTACCTTGTCGCACATAGTACAAGGCGGTGGCAAGCGAAAAGTTTTCGTGTCCGTGAAAAACCCCGGACGGAAGGGGCGGATTACCGATTCGCTGAGCTTCGTTGGCTTTGTACCGCCATCGACGCAATAGGAACGGAAGCCTCGTGGCGATGAACCACGGATGAATACCCATGGACACGGATTCATAAGGTGGGATTGTGGACCTTTCCGGGAAGTTGCGCTTCTCCGTGCGTTCGGTGGGGGCTCTGTGGCACAGAATATCCCCTTGAGCAGCCGGAGAAACGCGTTTGACTAGTTTTTATAAAAACTGGATCATCATGAAAACGAATCCGGACGATGCGGACGATGTCCCTTCCGTGGCAGAAATCCAGCCATGGAGATGTGTTCGGAGGGCCGGTTTCCACCACACCTGAAGATTGGATATTGAACATTGGGTATTGGATTTTTCTCCAACTGTGAACGGGCTGGAGGACGGATACGTTAGGTCAGTGAATCAGAGATGAGCCCAAGTCAATGAATCCGGGATGCACCCGGCCGGAAAGGCGGCGTGCCTGCGGGCTTGGCAAAGCGGGGTGGGGCGACCATACTGGTGCGGCAATGACAAAGAGGCTGGACAGAGTCCGGAGCGGGAACCGGGGATGGAAAAGAAAGGTTTTCCTTCTAGCGGCGGCAGGGCTATTTGCGGTGCAGGCGGCCTCGGCGCAGTTTGCGAAGCTGGAGCCGGCATCGACCACCCCGGGCTATTTGGCGCGGCTGCTGACCAACGAGTCGCCGTTTCCGGGTGAGCGCGGTTTTGTGAGCGAGGCGGACACGAAGGCCACCATGCTGTCGATTCTGTGGGTGTTGCATTCCCGAATGAATTACATCCCGCCGGGATACAAGCAGGAGGAGATTGCGGCGATCCGCTCGCAGAACATCATCGAGGTCATCACCGCGAAGAACCAGTGCGAAGGGTTTTTCAAGGATGCGGCCGGGAAGCCTGCGGCCTCTCCTCGCGTGGAGGCGCGCATCCAGAATTTGCTCCAGATTGCCAACAGCGGCGGGAAGCCGGGGCGGTTTGCGAGCCTGTTGAACTATGTCCAGGGATTGGCCAGTTCCTATGTGAAGGGGGGAGTGCAGGAGGCGGACCGTTTTGCGGGGCTGACTGTGGTGAGTCAGATTCCGGTGACCGGGCGGGCCTACTCGTGGATGACGGGCATGGATTACTATAATCCGGGGGGCAATTTCGTTCGGATTCCGGACGATCACCAGGGGTTGCTGGGCGGGAACCGTTTCTTCACGCTTCGAAAAGATCCCAAATGAAATGGCGTACCGTTGGAAGAGGGGCGATCCTGTGGTTGTGCTGGCTGGGGATGGTTTCGGCGGGGTGGGGTGCGGTTTCGCCGGATGATGGAGAGCCTTCCGTTCCCTACCGGGCACGGGTGAAGGGGCTTTGGTACGGAGAGCTGAAAAGAGCGGTGCAGGAGCAATCGCTGACGATCCTGCTGGTGGGGCGCCCGCCCGCCACGATCCGCCAGCTTCGCAAGCGGGCGGAAGACGACTTGCCCTCCATGACGGCGGCGCTGAAGGCTTCGGGCCATTTGGCGGGCTCTCTGGAATTGGAAATCGAGACGAACCGCGTTCCGGTGCGGGTCACGTTCCGGGTTCGCAAGGGGCCGCTCTACAAGATCGGCGACTTCCGCGTGGACTATGCGCCTTCCTTGGAAGAGGTGCCGCCGGTGCCGGGCCGTCTGGGCTGGAATCTGCGCAGCGCCGCATCGGTGGAGCAGGTGGAAGCGGCCGAGGAGGCGGCCTTGCATTTTCTGCAAACTCGCAAATTTCCAAGGCCCAGGATTCTGAAGCGCGAGGTGATTCGCGACGATGTCCGTAAACGGGTGGATGTGGTGTGCACGGTGGATCCGGGGACCTCGGCCACGCTGGGTCCGGCGAGCATCCACGGATTGCTGCGGTTGCAGTCCGGCTACGTGGAGAACCGCGTGTCCTGGGCGCCCGGGGATGGCTATGACGTTGAAGTCCTGCAGCTCCTTGAAAAAGACCTGTTGCGTTCGGGGTTGTTTTCGATTGCGAGGACCACGGTTTCCAGCGAGCCGGACGAGGAAGGGAATCTTCCGGTGCGGGTGGATGTGAAGGAGCGCGCTCGACGCACGTTCCGGGCGGGAGTTTCCTATTACACCGACGAAGGATTCGGCGGGCAAGCCGGTTGGGAAAACCGGAACCTGTTTGGGCATGCGGAGAAGGTGGGGCTCACGCTGTTGGCCTCGGAGATTCTGTACGAGGCCAAGGTTGGATTTTCGCGGCCGGACCTATTTTCGCGGAACCTGGATTTGCACGTGGAGGAAAGCGTGGGCGACGAGCATCCCGACGCCTATCAAAGCCGGAAGTGGAGATCATCGCTCTGGCTGGAAAAGCGCTTATGGGATCAACTGACGCTGAAAGGCGGAGTGGCCTATGAATTCGATCGAGTGGAGGAGAATGGCGATTATTCCCGTTTTGGATTGGGATCCCTTCCTCTGTCGGCGGGCCTGGATTTACGGGATGATCCGATGGATCCGTTCCGGGGTACCTCCTTCTTCCTGTCCACAACGCCCTACCTCGACACGGCGACGGATCTGACGTTCCTGAAGTCGGTGGGAGAGGCCAGCGTCTACGTGCCGTTGTCACGCCTGCCGCGCATGGTGCTGGCCTCCCGGCTTGCGCTGGGAACAATCACCGGGGACGAGGCCGCGAATGTGCCGGCCGACAAACGGTTTTATGCGGGCGGTGGAGGAACCATCCGGGGCTACAAATACCAGTCAGTGGGCGAACGGGTGGATGGCGAGCCTGTCGGTGGGAAATCCATGGCCACCGTTTCCGCCGAGTGGCGGGTGCAGGTGACGCCCAAGATCGGCCTGGCGTTCTTCATGGATGGCGGCACGACCTATCCCGATTCGCAGCCGGACTTCGACGTGCCTTTTCTGTGGGGTGCCGGCGGCGGGGTGAGGTATTATTTGGGGTTTGCACCATTCCGCATGGACATTGCCTTCCCCTTGCAGGCACGAGACGGCGTGGACGATGATTTCCAACTCTACATCAGCCTGGGGCAATCGTTTTGATGAGAACGCGGCGTGCAAGAAGATGGCAATGGGTTGCGGCGGGATGCTTCCTGTTTCTTTGTGCCGTCATTGGGGCCGTTGGATTTGTTCTGGGGACTTCGCCGGGACGCCACTGGCTGGCCAACCGGATTTCCGCCGCACTGTCTTCCGGATCCCAAACCGTGAGGGTGGAGCAAATCCATTTGGCGCGCGGAATGCGTTTGGCGGTGGGCCGGGTGGCCGCAGGTGATGCGGCGGGTTGTTGGCTGGAAATGCGCGGCATCGAAACCCGCTGGGCGCTCCGATCCCTGCTCGCGGGGCGGTTGAAACTCCGTTCCTTGCGCGTGGAGCAGTTCCATTGGATGCGCCTGCCTGCCGCGTCCGAAACAACATCGGAGGAGGATTTCCCGTTGGATCTTCCCGAGTTCGCCGTGGAGGAATTGGAGGTGTCCGATGTGCGGCTGTTGGCGGGGGTGGCGGGTGTTCCGGTTGCCGTATCGCACTTGCGGGGGCGTGTGGAGGGAGGGGGAAGCGGGGCCGTGGGCGTAGGTGTGAAGGTACATGCGCAGAGCGTGGGTGTGGACACCACTACGCTGAACCATGTGGCGGCCGACCTCCGGCTGGGTTATTCCGGTGCCGATTTCGATTTGTCCGGTTCCCTGGAGGGGGATGGGTTCCGCGCCTCGGGGCAGGTTCAGTTCCCGGGCAGGGGGACTTGGCCCACGGGGCATGTGCTGGCCGAGGTGGAGGGAACTTCCGGGCTTCTTTCCAATCCCTATCCAGGCTTGACGATTGAAAAAGTGACGGCAAGCGCGAATTGCGCCCCGCAGCGGGACGGGCAGGAAGTGGCCCAGATCCGTTTGGATGCAACCCATCTACGATTGGGCGAGATGTTCCTCGGTTCCGCCACCGTGTCGACTCAAGTGAAGCGTTCCCGCGAGGAGCCAGTTCTGAGGATCGAAGCCGATTCCCGACTGGAGGATTTTCAGATTGCCCATGTCGTGGTGACTGGCGCGGAGGTGCGCGTGGCCGGTCCTTGGGGGAACTTCGATATTTCCGGAAAGGCCGTCGGAAATTACGTCCACGCCTTTGCGCTGGAGGCAGGGGGACGCTTGCAGTGGGGCGGGGATCGATGGGATGCGGAGCTGAACCAGGCCACGGCCCGCTGGGCGGACATGCGGTCGCACTTGACGGAACCGATCCAAGTCCAGATGCAGGGTGATCAGTCCTCCATCCGGGGGGAGGCCACGGTGGAGCCTTTTGATGTGGCCACCCTGTTCACCGGTCTTGGAAAAGAAAGACCGGAAGGCCAACTGGCCGCCAAGGTGCGGTTGGGCGGGACGCTGGCTTTGCCGGAAATCCGGGGCGAGGCCACCTGGGGACCGGTGGTTCTGCGGTCGGGTGCATGGGCGGCATTGCCGCCGGTGGAAGGTTCGTGCCAAACATCCGTTTCGGGCGGCGTGTGGCGTCTTTCCACATCGATTCAGGCTGGGCCCCATGGGAATGTCCAGGCCGAGGCGCAGATGCCCCTGTCCTTTTCGATGGTCCCGTGGGAGCTGAATCCGGATGCCGATGGCGATTGCCGCCTGAACCTCCAGGCGGGGTTGAACCTCTCCCTGTTCAACGATACCGAATATTTCGCGAGCAGCCGCATGGGAGGGCAGGTTGATTTGTCGGTGGCACATCAGGGCCCCCTTCAAGGCGGAACCGTCACCGGCACCTGCGTTCTTGCGCGCGGCGAATACGAAAACTACGTTCTGGGAACGGTGATTCGCGAGGCCAGTATGCGATGGGTCTCGAACGGGGATTCGCTGGTCATGGAATCCGGAAGCGCCACCGATGGCGGCAAGGGGAGGCTTACGCTCAAGGGCCGCGTCCAGTTGAATCCCGCAGCAGGGTTTCCCTACGAGTTCGCCTTGGACCTTCGCAAAGCCAGCCTGTTGCGGAGACCCGATGCCGAAGCCATGGTTACGGGAAAGGTGATGGCGGATGGATCCTTGTCGCGGTTGGACGTGAAGGGCGATTTGCAGCTCGACAACGCTGTGGTGGACCTGCGGAACCTCCGCATGCCCGCTCCCGCCGTTTTGGAGCCGGATTCCAACGTGAAAACGGCGGTTGAAGTCTCGCCGGCGGACGAGTCCCTTTCGATGCGCCTGGCCCTTTCCATTCCGGGCACGTTGTATGTCCGTAGCCGCGAACTGGATTCCGCCTGGGCGGGGAATCTCGTGCTGGAACAGGAAAGCGGACGGATGGGCTTGAGCGGATATCTGGAACCGCGGCGGGGGACGCTGCTTTTGCTGAAGCGCCGATTCAAGCTGGAGGAAGGGCGGATCGATTTTGATCATCGCTGGCCCCCGGAGCCGCAGTTGCGCCTTACGGCTGCCTTCAGCCGCGCTGATCTGAGCGCCCGCGTGCAGCTCATCGGATCGGTGGGCAATCCAGAACTGACTCTGACTTCGGAGCCGCCTCTGCCGAAGGATGAAATCATGGCGCGGATTTTGTTTGGGGAAGACGTTTCCAGCCTGACCCCTTTGCAGGCCCTCTCCCTGGCCTCGGAAGCCTCCAGCCTTGGAAAAGTGGGCGGCGGAGCCGGGTGGCTGGGCAAAGTGCAATCCGCCGTGGGAATCGACCGCGTGGAGATCCGGGAAAACGGGCAGGATTCGACCCAAAGCGAAGTGGCGGTCGGCAAGTACCTGGGCGACCGGTCCTACATCGAGATGAGGCGGGCCACCGCCATCGACACCACCGACCGGGCCCGGTTCTACATGGAGCACGAGCTTTGGCCCAACATCGTGGTGGAGGCCGAAAGCGGCCTGGAAATGCGCTCGGGCATCGGCCTGTTCTGGAAGCGGGATTATTAGCGGAAAAGCCTGCCGGCATGGTTTTCCACAGTGTGGAGCGCGCGCTTCGCGCACGGATTGCCGAAGGCAAGTTCCGCTTCGGAACGAGGGCCAAACGTGGCCCGAAGTCCACCATCTTTTCCATTGCGTGGAAAATGCGGACTATCACTTATAATTATAAGTGATAGCCAGAGGGTGGGCAGGGGAACAACAAAAACGCGCCGCAGAGAGTTCTGCGGCGCGTGGCTCTTTCGGGCTGGAAAGAGGATTATCCGTTCTTGGCCTTGAAGTCGGCCATGAAGGAAACGAGGGCGTCAATGGCTTCGGCGGGGCAGGCGTTGTAGATGCTGGCGCGGCAGCCGCCGACATCGCGATGGCCCTTCAGTCCGATCATCTTCAGCGCGGTGGCTTCCTTGATGAACTTTTCTTCGAGGGCTTCATTGGGGAGGCGCCACGTGACGTTCATGGTGGAACGGAAGGCCTTGACGGCGCTGCCGCGGTAGTAGCCGCCGGAGTTGTCGATGGCGGCATAGAGCTTGTTGGCCTTGGCCTGGTTGATCTTCTCCATTCCGGCGGCGCCGCCCTTGGCGAGGAGCCAGCGGGTGACGAGCATCAGGATGTAGATGCCGAAGGTGGGCGGGGTGTTGTAGAGGGAATTTTCCTTCGCATGTGTGCGGTATTGCAGCATCGTGGCCATGGCGGCGGGGGCGCGCTCGATCAGGTCCTTGCGGATCACAACGAGGGTCAGGCCGGAGGGTCCGAGGTTCTTCTGTGCGCCGGCATAGATCAGGCCGAATTGCTTGATGTCGATGGGACGGCAGAGGATGTCACTGGACATATCGGCGACGAGGGGGGCTTCCGTGGCGGGGAACGACTGCATCTGCGTGCCGGCGATGGTTTCATTGGACGTCACGTGGACGTAGGCGGCGCCCTTGGTGTAGTTCAAGGCGGAGTAATCCGGCATGTTGGTGGGAATTTCCTTGGAGGTGTCGGCAACAACGTTGACGGTGCCGACCTTCTTGGCCTCCTTGATGGCCTTGCTGGCCCAGGCGCCGGAGTTGACGTAGTCGGCCACCTGGCCCGCGCCGAGGAGGTTCATGGGGATCATGGAGAACTGGAGGCTGGCGCCGCCTTGCAGGAAAAGAACCTGGTAATCATCCGTCAGGCCGAGGAGCTTGCCCATGTTGGCGACGGCTTCGGCGTGGACGGCGTCGTAGGCTTTGCCGCGGTGGCTGTGTTCCATGATGGACATGCCCGTACCGTTGAAATCGGTCAGCTCCTTCTGGGCGATCTCGAGGACTTCGAGGGGGAGGGCGGCGGGGCCAGCGTTGAAGTTGAATGCTCTGCTCATGAATGATTCCTTCCGTATGGAGTTCTTCTTTAATATTGCTAGGGGGGACATCATAGACGTCGGACGGGTGAAAAATCAACCAGAACCCGCATGCTGGTTAGCGGTCGAAGAAAGCGGGAACAGAGGAAATCGGAAGCCTGCGAACTCCATGCTTGCGGGGGCATGGGAAGCGGGGTAGCATCGCCCCCAGTTTGTCCGGGAAAGAGTAGGACTTTGCGACGGACGGTTGCATGCATCGGGGAGGAAACCAGCGGATCGGGAGGGGGTGGTTTCGGATTGCGGCCGCGGCAGAAGTCGTCCCGGGACAACGACAAGAAAAAGAAGGATGAACATTCGGATGAAGTTCATTGAGACGATCAAATCGTTCTTCGCTCCGGCAGGCGATGCGCCGCGCCGGAATTCACGCACGTATGTGGTGGATGGAGCACGATTGGTGGACGAGAAGACAGGTCGGCGCATGGCGCCTCGGGAACAGATTCAGATGCTGAATGCGCTGGCGCGAGTGGCCAAGCAGGAAGGTCTTGAAATCCAGGTGGTGTTCGAAAGCGAACGCCCGTTGCGCGAGGTGGAGAACGGCGGCGAATTCAGCGGCTTGAAGGTGTTCTTCGAGTCGGATACCGAGCAGCTTGTGGCCACGGCCCTGAAGCTGTGCCGCCAGAACAACGGCATGCTGGTCAGTTCGGGCGTGACAATGGAAAGTCGCGCAACGGAAGCGGGCATTCCCGTGCTGTGCAGCAGCACGTTCCGCAAGGCGTTCCTGCAAGGCGGAATGCCGGGCGGAGACCGCGGGGAGCGTGGAGACCGTGGCGATCGCGGTGGCAATGGTGGCGGCGACCGCCGCGACCGCGGACCCCGGCGCGACCGCGGACCCCGGCGCGACCGAGGCGATCGTGGAGGCAACGGCGGTGGAAACCGCCCGCCGCGCGAAGGCGATGTGGCGACGCAGGCGCAGTCCGAGGGAGAGGGCGAGCCATCATCCGCTCCGGAAGGTTCTCCGGCCGAAGGAGGCGACAGCAAGGATGCCGTTCGCAACCTGATCGACCTGGTGGAATAAGTCCACGTGCGATGATTGTGGCAAAGGCCGAGGCGAAAGCCTCGGCCTTTTTGGTGTAGGGATGGAAAAGGGGTAGGATTATGTTAGGCTGTTGCGTCAGGTTTTTCCGAGAAACGTGTACAGGCGGGATCGCCAAGAGCCTGGAATCATTAACCACAATTTGGATATCCATGAGGGGCGGTTTGTTCGGAGTTTCCACATTATTCGCATTCTCCATGGCATTTTGTATATCTTGCGATTGATAAATAAGACGTTGCAACGGGTGCCTTCGGAGAAATCCATGCACCAGAAACCGTTTCTTTGCAGATAGACCATGGATTTTTCAACCTCTTCGACCAGGCTGAAACCGAACATAGGGTCGCTGTGAAATTCCACAGTTATCTGCCCAATATTATCCAGAAGCGGTTTTGAAATGCTGTGAATGACCTCGATTTCGGATCCTTCAATGTCCATTTTCAGCAGGTCGATCCGGGTGTTTCCCGTGAGATTCATTAACTGATCCAGGGTGATGGCCTGAACTTCGATCGTTTTATCCAGAACGGCGTTCCAAATACTTTGTTGCGGAAGAGTGAGCATACTGCTGCCGATGTCGTTTTGGGAAACATTGAAAGACACTGTTCCGGCTTTGGAGGTGATGGCATTTTCCCACACGAGAAAACCGCCTTGGCTGCGAATTATACTAACCAAGACAGGATTGGCTTCCGCGAGGAAGTATTGTCCTCCGAAGCGGCGCTTCATGTCGCGAGAAAAGTGGCCGTGATTGGCTCCGAGGTCGACGATGATAGAATCATCCTTAAGGGACGGGGTGTAAATCGTGTGGCCATGAATGGTTTCAAACATAGGAGTCACCTAGGGGGGCGTATGGAGGGGTGTGGATAAA
>CAYNHA010000030.1:0-12681 GCA_964397035.1 uncultured Verrucomicrobiota bacterium | reverse complement strand
CGTATCCTCGCACGTCCCGTTCGGCAGCACCTCCAAATCTCCGCAGCCCCAGATGGCATCCGCCCGATTGTACAACCCCGCGCAGGAGGTCACCCGCGCCGTCACCACGATGTCAACGGTGGCTCCCGCCGCCAGATTCGTAAAGGCTGCAATCGTCGCCGCATCCCAGATGGCGTTCGATGCCGTCGACGCCGTCGGCGGCACGCTGAACCCCGTGAACACAAAGCCCGGGCCAATCCGATCCATCGCCGCCACGTTGGGCGCGCCGCCGAATCCCGCATTCTCCACCCGCACCGTCCACGTCACCGTGTCTCCGAAGCCCGCCGACTGCAGAATGGGGTTCTTCGTCACCACCAGATCCGGTTCGTTCACCGTCAGGAACATCGACCCCGAAACCGCCCGCGGCGTTCCCGGAGGCTGTTCAAACCCCGCCCGGCTGAAAATCTGCCCCGAAATCGCCCCGCAATCGATTTCCAGCGCGTACACAATCACGATCGCGTCCCCGCTCTGCATGCCCACCGGCAGATTGCCCGATCCCGGGTTCGGCGTCGCCTGACCCACCCAGTCGTTGCGCGTGTTCGTGTCGTTGTTCGCCGGACTGCGCTCGATCGAACTGCCTGCCGCCACCGTCGGCACCGACGGACTGAACGCCGCCGTCGAGGCCCCGTACGATACCGCATCCACCCAGTTCGACGCCGCATTCCGCAAAATCACGCCATCGCCGAAACTGTTCAGCCCCGATCCAATCGCAAAATCCGCCACTTCCAGCACCTGCCCTGAATAGCCGGGATGGTCATCGAGGAATTCCGTCGCGCTTCCCGCCACAATCACGAATTCCCCGGGGGCAATCGTGAAATCCGGCAGCGCATCGGTCTGCCCCGGCGCCGTATCCATCAACGACCACCCGCTCGCCACCACGGTGTTGGTCGTGGGATTGTAGATCTCGATCCATTGGTCGATGTTCTTGGTGGTTTTGTAAAACACCTCCGTAATCAGCAAGTTCGTCACCGTCGAGGACGACACCACGTTGGTGAAATCCCAAACCAGATTCGTCGAGTTGTTGTTGACGGCCGGCTCCGCATTCGTCCCGGTCAACACCGCCCCGTTCGGCAACGTCACCGTGGAATAGCCCGGCACATAGGCATAGTTCGCCGAAGGCAGGCTGTTGGTGATCCACAGCCCCGACACCGTCGCCCCGTTGTTTACGAACCGATTTGTCACCAAGACGCGCTCGCAGTTCGCCGCCCGCGCCGGTCCCGACACCGTCAAACCCACCTGCTGTGCCTGCCCTTCTGACCATGCCATCAGCAAGGAACACGCGCAAACCCACAAAGCTCTCACCGGGCTTTTCAATGTTTTCACCATCATGGAGAACCGCCTTTTCAGAACGTATTTCTGATTTGAAATGAGGAATATCTAGAACGCTCCACTATCACGGAATTAAATATGACAATCAATAGACAACAGGTCCGCTAACCGTATTTTAACAATAAGATAGCTATGTAACAGAAATGTCGCAGTCTGCGTTATGGCGGCGTTTCCTGGCGCAATAGAACGTTCCAGTCAAGCTGTAGCGGGCATCGGCCACAGCAGCCCGGCTCGGGCAGGGATATCTCGCCCTATCCGAAGGCCAACGGATTCGGGCCTTCGGTAGGGCGAACCCTCTGGGTGAACCATGAAGCCGATTCCGTCCCAACTACATCGTTTCCGAAAATGAGCAGGTCTTGCCCAACATCAAATGAATACCGCCGCTCCTCCTCTTGGAGTGCAGCGGCATGACGGCCTTTTTTGGGGGTGCTGGTGGAGACGGCGGCTACGGCACGTAAATGCCCGTTTCCTGGCGGAATTTATCGCGATCGCTCTCCGACTGGTCGATTTGCTGCTGGCTTTCGTCCGCGGCCTTTTTCTGGTCGGACGTGCTCATTCCTGCCTCGTCGGGAATCAGTTTCTGAAAGGCCAGCAACGCCACGAGCTGCAGCTTGTGCCCGGACGACGGCAATTCGATGTTGTGATATAGAGGCGACGGCTGGGAATCCGGGATGTCCGACGGCGTCACGCTAGGACACTGCGAAGTGGGAAACGTCTCGCCCGGAGTGATCGTGTTGTTGCCGGTATAGGGATTGTGGATCTTGAGATTGCAATCGCTTGGGCCTTCGTTGCCGATCAGCTTGAACCAGATTTCCAGATCCACACCGCCGCTCCAGCGCCGCACCTCGCCAATCGTGGTGGGCTCCTGCTCGGGATTGTTCGGATCCGCCTTGGGAATGATGTCGCCCGCTTTCACGTGGCTCACGTCGTCGTTCAGATGGCCATGCCAGTCCACTTTCGTGATCTTGAGGTCGTACGGCGTCAGATTCACCGCCTGCAATTGCGTCCAATAGGTGAACAAATCCTCGGCCTGCACGGCCACGCCCCATCCCAGAAACACCATCAACCCCGTCCACGCCATCCAATTCCTCTTCATCGGGCGACTCCTTAGATAATGTATGCGTTGTCCTTTCATCAGACTGCCTCTTTCCCCTCCCGGTTGTCCACCCAAATCCAATTCTTGCGCCCCCTCGATCCACCTGCTATCCTTCCTCTCCGTTGGAACGTTGCGCGTCTGCAATGTCGCCGGCACACAAGCCAATCGAAAGGATCGCGTACTATGGAAGCCTTGATCCCTCATATCCAGGAATACATGTTTTTCTCCCTGATTGCCCAGACTTTCACCGCCGTCATGCTGGTGCTGGTGTGGCTGCAACTGAAGAAAAAATAACGTTCACGCCCGGGACCATGAACCTGCACCGGGATGAACGCGGCGCCGCCATGCTGGAATACACCTTGGTTTCCTGCCTGGTGGTGATTGCCGCCCTCGCCCCCTACGTTCAATGGACCGTCAAGGGGACCGATACCACGGCCTCCCTCATCGATGGATATACCCAGCAATGCCATGGTGCGGTGGAGTTCATCTCCCTCCCATGCCCGTAATCCCTTGAAAAAAACTAAATAAACAGGAGTCTACATCCATGAAGAAAATGAATCGTAAATCCGGCCAGGCCATGACGGAATATGTCATCATCATTTGCGTCGTCGCCGTGGCGGCCTTGCTCGTCGCCGGCGTGTTCGGCACCAACATCCGCAATCTCTTCAAGAGCGCCAACACCTCGCTGACGGCCGGCCAGGCCTCCCAGGCCACCATGCAGGACAAGGGCGGCGGACAGGATGTCCGCGTCAATTCCTACACCGATAAATAATAGCCCAGCTCATTCCGCGAAGCGGCGGACGGATTCCGCCCGCCGCTTCGTTTGGCTCTCTTCTCCACCATGCCCGAAGGACTCGACACCATCCTTTCCACGGCCGTCCTGCTTCTCTGGGGCGTCCCGATTGTCTATTTCGACCTGACCCGCCACCGCATCCCCAACTTCCTCACCTATTCCGGCATCCTCGCCGGCCTGCTGATCTTCCTTCTCTTCCGCCGCGACCAGCTCGCCAATTTCCCCGTCGCCTTCCTCATCGCCTTCGGCGTCTACTACGTTTGCTACATGTTCGGCTGGCTCGGCGGCGGCGACGTCAAGCTCATGTCCATGGTCGGCCTTCTCGGCGGCAAGGGCTTCCTGGTCGAAGTGATGCTCTATTCCGCCGTCATCGGCGGCCTCATCGCCCTCGGCGTCGCGCTCACCCTCCTCTTCCGCTCCCGCTCCCCGCGCGGCGCCAACATCCCCTACGGCACCGCCATCGTCGCCGGCATCTACCTCGTCATCTTCACCGCCCCCGCCGGAGGACTCCTGTGAAATTCCGCCTGTTCCGCATCCGCCGCCACGCCGATGCCGAATCCGGACAGGCCATGCTGGAATTCATCCTCGCCTTCCCGCCCGTCCTTGTCCTCCTCCTCATGATCATCGAGTTCGCCCACTACGCCAACGTCAACCAATTCGCCCAGTACGCCGCCTTCGCCGCCGCCCGCGCGCGCCTCGTGGCCGATGACTCCGCCGCCGCTCAGGCCGCCGCCCTCGCCATGGTCCCCTACGCCGACTCCGGCTCCCTCACCTCCATCTCCGCCGATGCCGCCGCCGCCTCCAAGCGCTCCGACGTCGCCTCCAAATGGTCCACCCTTTCCCAGCACGGCTACAAGCGCACCCCCGCCATCACCGGCTCCAACAACCGCATCAACAACTCCTTCGCCTGGCAAACCGACACCTGGTGCAAACTCTACAAAGGCAACGACCAGACCGCCTCCTCCACCGACTTCACCTACGTCAAATCCGGCGTCTGCTTCACATATCCCCTTCGCATTCAATCTCTTGCAGTCCTCACCGCCTTCATCATGCGCCTCCAGGACCGCACGGCCACCGACGCCTCGCCCTCCTCGCTCTTCGGCGGCGCCGCCGACCCCCTCGCCCCCACCGCCCCCAAAAACTACTGGACCCGCTGCGACACCATCCGCCAGCAGTCCGGCCTCTACGTCGTCCCCGTCATCAAAGGATGCCTCCTCGGCAAGCGCTGACCCATGCCCGCCCCAAAACCATCCCTGCTGACCCGCCTCCGCCTCCGGCACGCCGGCCTGCGCCGCGACGAATCCGGCCAGGCCCTCCTCGCCGTCGGCATCCTCTCCCTCGCCCTCCTGATGTTCGCCACCTCCATCATGCCCGTCGGCAACGCCGTCCAGCGCCGCATCCAGGCCCAGAACGCCGCCGACTTCGCCGCCCTCTCCGCCGGCACCTGGTTCGCCCGCGGCGCCAACATGATCCAGGCCGCCAACGGCTTCCAGTACGACATCTACACCGCCTCCGTCCTCGCCGTCGAAATCACCACCTACATCTACATGGCCAAGATCATCAAGGATGTCGCCGAAGTCTGCGAAGGCAACATCTTCGCCGCCATCGAAATCATCATCGATTGGTTCGAAGGCATCGAGAAAATCGCCGACGTCAACCGCTACACGGGCTACTGCCGCCTCATCAGCCAGTTCCCCCGCAAAACCATGCACCCCGGCTACGCCCAGCTGGCCCTCGCCGAAGCCAACACCACCGCCAAGCTCAACGGCGCCGCCCCCATCGCCTCCCAGGAGGACCTCGAGGAAATCTTCGAAACCCTCGGCCTCACGCCTCCCGAATACGAAGAGGAGGAAAAGGAAGTCCGCAAGTGGCTGGCCGAAGGCGAAGCCGGCAAGCGCTGGTACGAAGTCCTCTGCGGCATCATCGGCTCCATCCCCATCATCGGCGAATTCATCGCCGAAGCCATCGAAGAACTCATCGAATTCGAAAGCGAACCCTTCGACTTCTACGCCTGGCCCCTCTCCCCCTCCTACAAGCCCGAAGCCGCCTTCTCCTATTCCTCCCTCACCAAATTCAAGGAATGGGGCTCCCAGCCCGAAGGCCTCTTCAGCCCCATGCGCTCCCACTTCTACTGGCCCTTCGTCTGCTCCGTCTTCTTCCTCCAGTTCATCGACTGGGACGATGAATTCGTGCGCCTCTCCTCCGAGCTCAACGGCGGCGCCAACAAGCACACCGAAACCACCTACACCCTCGCCATCCGCGAAACCTCCACCAACTACTACTCCAAGCTCCCGCTCGTCTCCAAGTGGTTCGACACCGACTACGACAACATCGCCGTCTCCAGCGTCAAGTTCAAGAACGGCCGCCTCACCGACGCCGGCACCACCGATGCCGCCCGCTGGTACTTCTCCACCCCCGTCTTCGCCTTCTCCTTCTGGCCCCTCCCCCTCGTCCGCCTCTTCTACGGCTACGGCGGCGACTTCCAGATGGAGCAAACCCCCGTCACCTTCCTGAGCGACTACGGAAAAACCGCCGTCAAGGGAACCGACAAACTCATTTTCCACTAATCCGCGTGAAACCCCTTTTCCATCTTCCGCGAATCCGCCCCCGCCTCGGCGACTCCGGCCAGGCCATGCTCGAAGCCTGCATCCTCATCCCCGTCCTCCTCTCCCTCTTCCTCGCCCTCTGGCACCACGCCCTCCTCTCCCAGGCCCAGACCCGCAGCATCCTCGCCGCCCGCCACGTCGCCTGGGCCCGCGCCACCCTCAACACCTCCGACTCCGACCTCAAGAAATACGCCACCCCCTTCTTCCCCACCAACGCCACCCTCACCATCAAGGCCGAACGCCAAGCCTCCACCTACGCCGAATACCACAACAACCTCGTCAGCTACTGCGCCATCTTCACCGCCATCCCCAACGACAACCAGCACAAGATCACCCTCTCCGCCAAAATCCCCGCCCTCCCCTTCGCCCCCCCCCAGTCCCCCGGCCAGCACGAATCCGGCTTCATGGACTTCCTCGCCAGCGCCGAAACCCACCCCGTCGTCGTCGTCCGCAACTACTGCGGCGAACAGCCCCAGATGGTCATCCTCACCCTCCTCGCCTTCACCGTCCTGCGCCCCGACCTCCTCGTCGAGGCCGGCATCGAAATCGCCATCAGCGAATGCTTCGTCAAGCTCATGAGCTCCCTCGGCAAGATCATCGGCGAATCCGGCTGGTTCGGCAAATTCATGGACAAACTGGGCCTGAGTTTCCTCGAGGACATTTTCGAAAAAATCGCCGAAGCCGCCCTCTGGCTCATCAACGACCTCATCGAAATTATCTCCAAATACACCAAGGGATGACGCCGCCCCGCCGGCTTTTCCACAGTATGGAAAACTTTTTCGAGATTTTTCCACACAATGGAAAGCGCGCGCTCCGCGCACGGATTGCCGCAAGGCAAGTCCCAACGGGACGAGGGCCAAACGTGGCCCGAAGCCAACATGTTTCCACACTGTGGAAAACTTTTTTCCCGGCCCTTTTTCTCCTCGCCGCCGCCGCCCGCGCCGACCTGACCGCCCCCCCCGAGCTCCCCTTCCCCCTGCCGGACGCCCCCGGCCTGGCCATCCGCCAGACCTCCACCGTCACCACCCCCGACCAGTTCCTCCACGTGGTGGAATGGACCCGCCCGCTCGAAGCCCATGAACTCGACGAATTTTCCGCCATGCTGGCCGCGCGCAATTGGAAACCGCAGCTCGACAACTCCCCGGCCGCCGCCGCTTCCCTCCAGCGCCTGCAAGCCCTCGCCCCCACGGCCCAGTTGCAGCAGCCCTTCGGTGCCCTCCTGCAGCTTCTGGGCAGCGGTGTGAAATCCTGGTCGCTCGATCCCATCCAACTGGTCTATACCCCGGGCGAAACCGCCTCCCTCGCGCTCTCCTTCCCCCTTCCCTCCAACGCCGTCCCCCCGCGCGCCGGAACCTTCACCGCCGACCTCCCCCTGCCGCTCGCCGACGCCGTCTTTTCCCAAACCGCCCTGCAAGCCAGCGACACCCAGACCACCCGCATGGAAACCTGGCTCTCCAACACCCCGCCCGAACTCTTCCTGCCCCAGACCGAATCCCTCCTCGTGGCCGCCGGATGGACCCCGCCCTCCCCCCCCATCCCCCCCGGCGTGAACCCCGAAAACCAGGCTTCGCGCGCCCGCCTCCTCTTCATGGAAACCCTCATGAAAAACGTGTTCCGCGTCTATCACCGCAACGCCTCCCAGTTTTCCATCCTCCACACCCCGGCCCCCTCCACCGACCCCGGCGGACCCGCCCATTCCTACACGTTCATCCTCCGCACCTTCCTCCAATGGCCCTCGTCCCTGCCCACCCCGTGAAAACAGAAAGAACGAAGCTTGTCTAAATCAACTCCAATAGGTATTCTGCAACGAATGAAAGCATTTGAGTCGCCACGCCTCTTCCTGGCCCGTCTCACGAACACTCTTGCGCTGGGCGCGATCCCGTTTCTTCTCTTCGCGCTCGGCGGCTGCGGCGATGTGGAGGGGACCGACTCCGCCTCCGCCACCTGCACCCTCAACCCCACCGCTTCCTACAGCGTCCGCTCCAGCTACGAACCCGAAGACACCGCCGTCAGCACCACCAACATCACCGGCGGCGCCACCGTCATCGTCACCAACGTGAGCGGCGGCGTCACCAGCGTCACCTCCCAGGTGGAAGGCAGCACCACCAACGTCACCACCACCCTCACCCCCGCCGAACCGGCCATCACCCGCCTGAGCCTCTCCGCCACCAGCTCCGGCGAAAACACCTGGAGCGTGCAGGCCAGCGACAACAACGGCGGAACCTACTCCGGCACCGCCACCGGCCCGGCCGTCATGGAGCCGATCTCCGGCAACACCTATCCCGCCGGAAGCACCGTGGCCACCTTCTCCCTCCAGTGCGCCGGCCTCTCCGGCGAAATCTCCGCCGTGGCCATCGCCGCCATCCCCATGGAGGTCGTCCGCACCCACTCCACCAACGGCACCAACGTCGTCGTGGGCCGCATCGGCCAGCATTCCCTCACGCCGCAAAACACCGAGTATCGCCTTTCCGCCACAGTCGCCATCGGCGAGGAGTCCGCCACCCTTTCCGGCAGCGCCCCCATCGCGGCCGCCACCATCAGTTGGTAATTCCCCCTGTAGCATTGAAGAAGAAAGAAAACCCACATGAATAAGAAAATCGCCCTCATTCTCTCGCTCCTCCTCGGCGTGGCCGCCGCCGCCCTCATGTTCAGCTATATCCAGAAAACCACCGAGGCCAAAACCAAGGGCTGGGACATGCAGACCGTCCTCGTCGCCAGCGCCGACCTGCCCGCCGGCACCGTCCTCACGCAGGACAACACGGCCTCGCGCCCCTATCCCTCCAAATACATCTCCGGCCGCGTCCTGACCCCCGATGCCGCCGAAATCGTCCTGGGCGGCGTCCTGAAAGTCGCCGCCGAACGCGGAAAACCCATCATGTGGACCGATGTGCAGCTCTCCATCGAAACCGCCGTCGGCATCGCCTCCTCCCTCGCCGCCAATACCCGCGCCGTCACCATCCCCATCACCCAGATCAGCAGTTTCAACGGCATGCTCCGCCCCGGCATGTATGTCGACGTGCTGTGGACCGGCGACTCCACCTTCGTCCAGCCCCCTCAACCCAAGGAACCGGAGGCCGATGCCGTCGCCGACACCGCCGACTCCAAGGCCCCCCCCTCCGCCGCCGACATCCAGAACATGATGATGAAGACCAGCAAGCAAGTCTCCCAGAATGCCGGCCAACCCACCAAGGTCACCACCGTCCTTCTCCAGAACGTGCTCGTCATCGCCGTGGGCGACCAGGACAAGGCCACCCCGCCCTCCGATGGCTCCCCCGCCGCCGTCTACAACACCATCACCCTCATGCTCGCTCCCGAATCCGCCCGCATCCTGGTCCACTCCATGGCCAGCGGCTCCATCAACCTCCTCCTCCGCCACGTGGGCGAATCCGACGTCGAAAAGGGCCCCATCTTCGTCGGCCCCGCCGAAATCTCCAGCTTCCTGAAAACCTCCACCCAGAAATAACCCCCCTTTCCCGGAAAACCATCCAGAACAGGAAATGCGGCTATGAACATGCTCTCTCTCCGGCCCCGCTCCATCGGAGTCCTCCTCCTCGCCTTGGCCCTGTCCCCCCTCGGCGCACCAGCCCAATCGCTCGAGGTCCAGCCGGTCTCCACCATCCGGACCCTCGTCGGCGCCCAAACCATCCGGACGCTCGACAACGCCGCCTCCGCGCGGGTACTCGACCCCTCCGTGGCCCAGATCGAAACCGACGGTTCCAACCGAATCGTCCTTACCGCCGTGACCCCGGGCCGCACCTATCTCACCTACCGCACGACCAATGACGCTCCCGTCTCCGAACTCGTCATCGTCCTCCCGCCCCTCAAGAACGTGGCCCTCGAAATCTACAACCTCGTCTCCGACATCCCCGGCATCAGCGTCTACGAGGCCAACAAGCGCATCGTCCTCGACGGTCGCCTTTCCAGCGTCTCCGACGTCGACCGCATCAAGAAAATCTCCGACACCTTCGGCGACCAGGTCCTCAACCTCACCCGCCTCGACACCGGCACCTCCAACGATGTCATCGCCGACTTCATCCGCCGCAACGCCGGCATCGAGGGCCTCGACATCTCCATCCTCGGCGAGACCGCCTACATGCGCGGCGCCGTCCCCAACGAAGCCGCCCGCTCCAACGTGCTCGCCCTCGCCCGAACCCAGGTGGCCAACATCATGGACATGCTCGAGGTGCGCGAAACCATGATCGAAACCGAAGTCCTCTTCATCCGCGCCGAAAAATCCAAGGGCCACAACTGGGGCAAGAACCTGCTCGACGGCAGCGACATCATCAGCATGAAGGCCGGCGTCGATGGTTCCCAGGACTACGCCCAGAACGCCTGGTCGCCCGTGGCCGTCGGCGTCACCTGGTCCGCCTCCGTCGCCCCCACCATCAATGCGCTGGTCGATGCCGGCAAGGCCGAAGTCGTCGCCCGCCCCCGCATCGGCACCCGCCTCGGCCAGAAAGGACGCTTCCTGTCCGGCGGAGAAATGTTCTACAAGGTTTCCGGCGAAGTCTCCGGCAACCTCGAAAGCGTCGAATACGGCATCGACCTGAGCGTCATTCCCCAGTTCCTCGCCAACAACACCATCTGCAACACCCTCACCATGACCCTCTCCTTCCCCGTCACCCAGGGCGGCACCTCCGACCTCTCCCTCGACAAGTACACCATCGAGTCCACCATCGTCTGCAAGGAAGGCCAGAGCATCATCATCTCCGGCATCGCCGAACAAATCGAAAACGACCAAAACTCCCACACCCCCCTCCTCGGCTCCATCCCCCTCGTCCGCCTCCTCTTCTCCAATTCCACCCGCACCTTCGAAAACTCCGAAATCATCGCCATCATCACCCCGCGCGTCATGAACGACGAACTCCACAACCTCCGCATGCAAAACGCCGATCCGCGCGTCAGCACCCTGGGCAACACCCTCGAGGAATCCGACATCCAGGCCAGCATCGAAAACGTCACCATCGAAGACTCCGCCGCCCAGAAGAAAGCCGCCCTGGCGGAAAAGAAGGCCAAGCGCGAAGCCTCCGTCGCCCGGAAACACGCCCCGAAAAACAAGAAGTAACCCCCCATGCCAGCCCTTATCCATCCCGATAAAACCCAGTCCTCCCTGCTGGCCCTCAAGCCCGGCGAGTTCTTTGTCATCGGCTCCGCCACCAGCGCCGACATCCGCCTCACCGCCGACGGCATCGCCCCGCGCCATGCCCGCATCGCCAACGACAACGGCCTCTATACCCTGGCCCCCCTCTCCCCCAAGTCCTCCGTTTTCGTCAACGACCAGTACATCGACGCCAACGGCCACCCCCTCGTCACCGGCGATAAAATCCAGATCGGCGAATGGTCCCTGCTCTTCGACGACCCCGGCGCCTCCTCCTCCGGCGACGCCTCCTCCCAACGCGACCACTTTGCCAAGAAACGCCGCGACGAATCCTCGCTCACCGATTACGAGCGCCTGAAACGCAAAATCCATTCCGCCCTCATCGAGCGCATGAACCTGCGCGGCATGGAATCCACATCCTCCGACGAACTCCGCCAGCGCACCGACCGCTTCATCCTTTCCCTCCTCGAGGAGAACCGCGAGGAAATCCAGAAGGCCAAGGTCCAGACCGAAGCCCTCCGGCGCGACCTCCTCCAGCTTGCCCTCGGCTACGGCCTCCTCGACGACCTCCTCGCCGATCCCCAGATCTCCGAAATCATGTGCCTCGGCGATGGCCGCATCTATGTCGAGAAAAAAGGCCGCATCACCCTCGCCGACCGCAAGTTCGAGGACCCCGCCGAACTGCGCGCCATCATCGAACGCATCGTCGGCCCCATCGGCCGCCGCATCGACGAATCCTCCCCCATCGTGGACGGACGCCTCGCCGACGGCTCCCGCATCAACGCCGTCGTCGAACCCATCGCCCTCGACGGCCCCACCCTCGACATCCGCAAGTTCACCGCCAACCAGCTCGGCATCGACGACCTCGTCCGCGGCGACTCCCTCACCCCCCAGATGGCCACCTTCCTCGAACTGTGCGTCCACCACCGCCAAAACGTCATCGTGGCCGGCGGAACCGGCTCCGGAAAAACCACCCTCCTCAACATCCTCTCCTCCTTCATCCCCACCGACGAACGCATCGTCACCATCGAAGACTCCGCCGAACTGCGCCTGCGCCAGGACCACGTGGTCCGCTTGGAATCCCGCCCCCAGAACATCGAGGGCAAAGGCGAAATTCCCATCCGCATCCTCGTCAAGAACGCCCTGCGCATGCGCCCCGACCGCATCGTCGTCGGCGAGTGCCGCGGCGGCGAGGCCCTCGACATGCTCCAGGCCATGAACACCGGCCACGACGGCTCCCTCACCACCCTCCACGCCAACTCCCCGCGCGACGTCATCTCCCGCCTCGAAACCATGGCCATGATGTCCGGCCTCGATCTCCCTCAGCGCGCCATCCGCAAGCAGATCGCCTCCGCCGTCAACATCGTCTGCCACCAGTCCCGCCTCCCCGACGGCTCCCGCCGCATCGTCTCCATCGCCGAAGTCGTTCCCACCCCCGATGGCGAGGACCTGTCCCTCCGCGACGTCTTCCTCTTCCGCCGCACCGGCATCCAAAAGGAAACCGGTCGCATCCTCGGCCACTACGAATACACCGGCGTCACCCCTACCTTCATCGAAGTCATCCGCGCCGCCGGCATTTCCTTCGACGAATCCATCTTTTCCTCCCCCGCCAAGCCATGACGTTTTCCCTCCAGTTGTTGTTTCCCCTCCTGCTGGCCATCGCCTCCGGAATCTTCCTGGCCGTCTTCATCGCCATCCAGCTCCACCACGCGGCCCTCGC
>CAYNHA010000029.1:0-31612 GCA_964397035.1 uncultured Verrucomicrobiota bacterium | reverse complement strand
GAAGGCGCGGTTGCCGTCCACGGGCTGCGCGCCGCCAAAGCCAAGCGGCTGCCTTGGTTTGACTATGTCGAAGGTGCATATGCGGGCGACTGTGTCCAGGGTAGCGCCTACGAGGACTACACGACGGGCTACGATGCGAGGAAGAGGGATTCCTCCGAGTGGCAGTTGCGGTTTGCGGTGAACCTTCCGGTGTTCGACTGGGACGGCAAGGAAATCCGCCTGGCGCGCGCCCGGCAGGAGGCGGCGGATGCCCGGCTGCGCGATCTCCGGGAGAGGATTCGCGCGGAGCTGGGCGCGGTGCGCGAGGATTATGTGCGCGCGTGCGCCGATCGACAGCGGGTGGTTGCCGAAAACCGGAAAGTGGAGGCATTGATGGCGGCCAAGATCGACGCGCTGGCGGAAGAACCCTCGGTGCCGCCAGAGGACATTCTGGCGGCCCGTGAGGAGTTCGTCCGCTATGCCCGCATCCGGATGCGGGCCGAACATGAATGCCATCGGCTCGCCCAGGAGCTCGAGGCGCTGGCGGGCGGTCCGCTGGTTCCGTAGCGGGCCGGGGTGGAGAAAAGAAAAAGGGCCGGGGAAAACCCCGGCCCTGGCTTGAACCGCAGAACCGCCGATTACTTCTTGTGGGCCAGAATGTAGGCGCGGGCGTCATCGACCTGGCCGGCGCTGCCGAGAAGGACGTTCTTGGCGGCGATGAACTTGGCGTATTCGGGCATGAAGATCTTGCCGGGATCGCGCAGGTCGAACTTCTCGGGTTTGTCGCGGAAGAACTCGCGGTGGACGCGGCACCAGACCAGACGGCCATCGGTGTCGATGTTGATCTTGGTGACGCCGAGCTTGGCGGCGCCGAGGAACTGGGAGGCATCGACGCCCGAGGCGCCCTTGAGGTTGCCGCCGGCGGCGTTGATGCGGGCGACTTCGTCCTGCGGCACCGAGGAGGAGCCGTGCATGACGAGGGGGAAGCCGGGCAGGAGCTTCTGGATCTTTTCGAGGATGTCGAAGCGCAGTTTCTGGTCGCCCTTGAACTTGAAGGCGCCGTGGGAGGTGCCGATGGCGCAGGCGAGGCTGTCGCAGCCGGTGGCCTTGACGAAGGCTTCGGCCTCTTCGGGCTTGGTATAGACGTGGTCGGCGGCGACGATGTCTTCCTCAATGCCCTTGAGCTGGCCGATTTCGGCTTCGACGACGACGCCCTTGGCGTGGGCGGCTTCGACGACGCGCTTGGTGACGGCCACGTTTTCCTCGAAGGAGGCGTGGGAGTGGTCGATCATGACGGAGGAGTAGCCGGACTTGATGCAATCCATGCAGGTGGCTTCATCGCCGTGGTCCAAATGGATGGCGAAGACGGCCTCGGGAAAGATTTCGTTGGCGGTCTTCATCATGGCTTCGAGCATGAGCTTGTGGGTGTAGGAACGGGCACCCTTGGAGAGCTGCACGATGAAGGGTGCTTTGCTGTCCACGTTGCCCTTGAACAGGCCCATGGTCTGTTCGAGGTTGTTGATGTTGTAGGCGCCGATGGCGTATTTGCCGTAGGCGTGTGCGAAGAGTTCCTTGGTTGTAACGATCATGGCGGGCTCCTGGGTTTGCTTTCTCTAAATCTGTTCCTGTTCGGTGGGGACGGGTTCCCCGTCGCCGTCTTCCTCGACATCGTCGGTGGGGACGGAACTCTGCAGGTCGGTGAAATGTTCGGGCGCGAGCAGGCTGGTTTGCCAATCGCGGAAGAGGCCCTGGGCGCGGCGGTTGCGGATGACGTTGGAGATCTCTTCGCGGTACGAATCGAAGCTGGCCTCGTCGGCGGGGGTGCGGGCCTTCAGATAGGCCACGATGACGCCGTCGCCGCTGGGCAGGGGATCGGTGACTTCGCCGGGATTGTAGGCCACGACGGATTGCACGAGCGCCTGGACCGCCTCGTTGGTGGAGGAGGAGCCGGAGAGGCCGGTGAAAGGTTCGGCGGCCTCCACCTTCACATCCAGCTTGGCGAGCGAATCGCGGAAGGTCTGGCCTTCCGCCAGGCCCTTGGCGGCGGTCTCCTTCACGCGGGTGGCTTCGGCGGTCAGTGCTTCGAAAATCGCCTTTTGGCGGGCGGCGGCCATGGCGCGCTCCTTGGCTTCCTCGAAAGTGGGGACGCGGGGAACCAGTTCCTTTTCGAGGTAGATCACATAGACGGCTTTTTCGCCGGCGATGGTGGAACTGACGCGGTCGAAGGCGTTGGGGGCCAGTTCGAAGGTGGCGGCGGCAAAGGCAGCGCCGGCGTCTTCGATCGGGACATCGAACCGGGAGAAGGGAGCGAGTTTCTGGACGGTGCGGCCAGTCTTTTCCACTTCGGCGGCGAAATCGGGGATGGTGCCATCTCGGTCGGGGATGGCGTGGAAGGCTAGTTCGGCGGCGGCGGCATCGGCCTTGGCCAGGGCGGCTTCCTGGCGGAGGGCCTTCACGATGTCCTCCTTGACCGTGTCGAGTTCGGCGATGTTTTCGCGGGGCTTGCCGTCGGGGCCTTTTTCCACCGTGGTGTAGTCGGCGATGTGCAGCTCGTAGTAATCCTGGATGTCGTCGTCGGAGAAGGCCGCCTGATCGTCCGAGTAATCGGCGATGGGGAAGGCGGCATAGGAAACCTCGCGTTGCGCGGGGATGGTGAAGGAAGCGGGATCGGCATCGAAGGCTTTGCGGGCGTCCTCTTCCGTGACGGTGACCTTCTTTTCCACGTCTTCCACGCGGATGGCGGCGTATTCGACGATGAACGTATCGAGCAGAGTCTCGAAGGTGCGGCGGATTTCAAGGGGCGTGACATGGGCCTGGCGGCCGATGAGGCTGGCGAGTTTTTGGATGACGATTTCCTCGCGGAGATGTTCTTCGAACTGGGGGGCCGAGAAGCCCATGGGGGCCATCATGTTCTGCAGGAAGGCCTGATAGCGTTCTGGATTGTAGACACCGTTGGTTTCGGCGAAGTTGGAGCGGATGGCGCCGATGAGTTCCTGATCAGAGGCGACGATTCCCAGCTTGGCGGCCTCGCGCAGGGTGGCCAGGCGCTGCCAGGAAAGGCGGCGGAGGATGGCGTCGTTTTCGGGCGTGGAGGGAACATCGCGACCGGAGGAAAGGGAGCGGGCCATGTAGGTGCTGAGGTAGGCCGAGCGGTACGCTTCCTGGGAGATGGACTCGCCGTTGAGCGTGCCGGCGGCATTCGCCTGGTCGGCCTTGTCCATTTCCGAGGGCCAGACCATGCCCCAGACGACAAAGGAAAAAACAATGATGATCAGAAACGCGCCCCACAGGAGGCGGGACTGGATCAAACGATGGAATTTAGAAATCATCATGGTCATCGGCGGTCTCTCTTTCCACAAATGAGAATCACGTCCGTCCGGGCCAACCCGGGCGGCAAACATTGGGGCAGGAGCATACGGACCGGAGGCGTGTCGGGCAAGCGGGAATTTCAGGCGCAGAAAACGGGGGTTGCCATCTGGTGGGAAACCTGTACTTTCTCCCCTTTGTGGTGCCGTGGATTTTGGATCAGGACCGGTTCGTGAAACTACCCTTCACACAAAAAATGCTGCAAAACTGGGGCGGGGCCGTCACGTACCGGGACGGGCTCACGTTGTTCGAGCGCGGCCTGGTGCTGGACGCGGTCTACGAGGAGCCGGTCATGCGGGGAACGCTTTCGTGGGGCAGCCGCTCGATCAAGTCGGCGGCGAACATCCTGCCGGACCACTCCTGCGAAAACCTGTGCCCCTGCCGCGACAACGTGGAGCGGGGGATCATCTGCGCGCATGTCATTGCGCTGGGACTGGCGCTGCTGGCCCGGAACAACGATCCGGAGCGCGCCCGCAAACTGCAGGAAGAGGAGCGCCGGGCCCAGCATCTGCGGCAGGTGGAGGCCAAGGCCTTTTTCCGCCGGGCCGCTCTGGGGACGCCGGGGGCGCTGAACGTGGACCTGTTGCTTGGCCTTCCACGCGCGTGGAGGGATGCGGCGCCGGATGGCAAGGTGCCGGTGCGGGTTTTCATGGAACACCATGGAGTCCGGCATCCCGTGAGCGAGGTGTCCCGCGATGCGGTGCTGGGGCTGACGGCAAAGGACGAAGCGCTGCTGTTTGTCCTCGAGGAGATCGTGGGGGGCGCGGTTCCCGACGAGGTACAGGTGGGCATGGCCGATTTCATCAATCTCCTTTCGCTGCTGAAAGGCCGTTCGCTCTTGGAGGAAGGCGGACGGGAGCTGACGGTGAATTCCACAACCGTCTCGTCCGTTCTCCGGGTGGACCTGGATCATGAGAATGGCGAATTGCTGCTGGTGGCGCATACGGAACTGCCCTTCATGCGCGGGGCGGAGTTCCCCACATATTGCGTGGCGGGCAAGAGCGGCTGGGTGTTTGGCGGGGGGCACTTCTGGCCGCTGGACAAGCTGTTGCCGCCGCCGCTTTGGGAAATCTACCGGCATCCGGTGGTGATTCCCCGCACGGATGTGCCGCGCTTTTTGCGCGAGGAAATGCCGCGGCTGGCGGCGCACATCCGCATGGAAGCCGAAATCGAGCCGGATGTCTTCAGCTTCGAGCCGGAGAAGCCGGAATTCCGCCTCGTGGTGCGCGGCAGTCCCGCCAGTCTGGCTGTGCAGTTGATGGCGGTGTATGGCGATGTGGAGCTGGCGGCGGCCCAGGCTTCCGTGAAGGGCTCGTTTGCGCATCCGGACCCCGGAGACATCCTGCGCTACACGCTGCGGGACATGCCGGCCGAGGAGGCCGCCCTGGCCTCGCTGCGGCGGTTCGGGCTGGCCGGCCCAACGGGGGCGGCCCTGAATTCCATCGTGGGCACGCGCGAGGTGCTCAACTTCCTGGGAAGCGCCGTTCCCGCGCTGCGCCGGAAGGGCTGGCGCCTGGAGTGGGACGGGCGCATCCGCGCCACGATGGAGACCGCCTCGTTCGCGACGCCCGTGGTGAGGATCGACACGCAGGTCGGCACCGAGGGATGGTTCGATGTCCGCTTCGACTACGACGATGGCGGCGGCGAAGGGCTTTCCGCCGCCGAAATCCACCGGGCCCTGCTGAAGGGCGATTCCTTCATCGAGCACCAGGGCCGGACCATCCTGCTGGATGCCGAAGCCATCCGCGCCCTGCAAAGCGTGTTCAACGATTGCGCCTCGGGCGAAGGCAAGCAGCCCGGCAGTTTCCGGCTGGCGCCCGTCTACGCCGCCTACGCCGCGAGCGCCTTGCAGGCCCTCGACGGGGTGGATGTGGAAGCGCCGCCTTCCTGGATCCAGGGCGCGGCCCAGAAGAACCGTCTGGCGCCGATGGGGGAGGACGCCCTCGATCCCGAATTCGAGCGCCTGCTGCGTCCGTATCAGAAGGAGGGTGTGCGCTGGCTCCGCTTCCTGGAGCGCAACCGCTTCGGCGGCATCCTGGCCGACGAGATGGGTCTCGGCAAGACCCTGCAAATGCTGGTGTGGCTGGCGATGGCCGCCGCCGCGCGCACGGGCGACTCGCGCAAGCCGGCGCTGATCGTCTGCCCCACCAGCCTCGTGGACAACTGGGCGGCGGAAGCGTCGCGCTTCACCCCGTGGCTCAAAATCGGGACCATGACCGGTGCCGACCGGCATTCCCGCTGGAAGGATCTGCATTCCTTCGACGTGGTGATCACCTCCTACGCGCTGATGAGGCGGGACATCGACCTCTACGAACCCATCGAATTCATGGCCGCGGTGCTCGACGAGGCGCAGCACATCAAGAACCAGTCCACGCAGAATTCCCTTGCCGCCAAGCGCCTGCGTGCCCAGCACCGCTTCGTGCTGACGGGCACTCCCATCGAGAATGGCGTGTCGGACCTGTGGAGCATCATGGATTTCCTGATGCCGGGCTATCTGGGCAGCCACGATTCCTTCCGCTCCAACATCCAGCAGCCCATCGAGCAGGGCGGCCCCGAGGGCGAGCTGGCGCAGTGGAAGCTGCGTCGGAAACTCAAGCCCTTCCTGCTGCGCCGCATGAAGCGCGATGTCGCCAAGGAGCTTCCTCCCAAGATCGAACGCATCGCTGCCTGCGCACTCAGCGCCGACCAGAAGAAAGTGTACACCGCCCTGCTCGAGGATTCCCGCCAGAAGATCGCCGATCTGGTGGCCGCGCAGGGATTCCAGCGCGCCAAGTTCGAGATTCTCAACACGCTGCTGCGGCTGCGGCAGGTGTGCTGCCACCTGGATTTGCTCAAGCTCAACGGGCTCGAATCCAAGGAGCCGTCCGCCAAGATGGACCTGTTCTTCGAGCTGCTCGACGAAGCGATGGATGCCGGCCACCGTGTGCTGGTGTTCAGCCAGTTTGTCTCCATGCTGACGATCCTGCGTGCCGAGCTCAACCGCCGCAACCTGCGCCACTGCTATCTGGACGGCGCCACGCAGGAGCGCCTCAAGATCGTGCAGGAATTCAACCGCGATGCCTCCATCCCGCTGTTCCTCATCAGCCTGAAGGCGGGCGGCACAGGCCTGAACCTGACCGGCGCCGACATGGTCATCCATTTCGACCCGTGGTGGAATCCCGCCGTCGAGAACCAGGCCACGGACCGCGCGTACCGCATCGGGCAGAAGCGCACCGTGTACAGCGTCAAGCTCATCGCGCAGGATTCCATCGAGGAGCGCGTGCTGGCCCTCCAGCGCAAAAAGCAGAAACTCTACAACGCCACGCTGGAGGACGACGACTCCGCCACGGACGTCCACAACCTCACGTGGGACGACGTGCAGGAACTGCTCCAGCTTTGATTCAGCGAACCTCCGCGCCGGGTTGCGGCGCGAGCGGTTTCGGTCCCCATTCCTGCCAGGTGATCCTTCCATGGATTTGGGTGACGCGGGGAGGGAAGTCGATCCACTCCAGCGCATCGAATTCCAGCGGGAGATCCGGAGTTCCGTCCGTGCGAACGAGGCCCCAGAGGAGGCGGCCATTTTGTTCCTCGGCCACGGGCATTCGTCCGTTGAAGGCATAGCCCGCACCGTCGAACTGGAAGGGTATGCGCACGTTGCCGGCGGTATCGATGGCCCCCCATTTCCCGTTGTGCAGAACAACGGCGACGCCTTCGCAAAAGGCGTTGGCCTGCGCGTATTGGGGAGGCAGGCGCCATGTTCCGGCCAGGGTGACGAATCCCCACTTCCCGTCCTGCTGTGCCGGAGCCATGCCCTCGGAGTAGATCCCCACGTTCTGGAATTCGCAAGGGAGACGGACGGCGCCCTGGGCATCGACCAGTCCCGCCTTTCCTTTGCAGACGATTTTTCCGAGGCCGTTGACCATGCCGGTCCAGACGTCCGGGAGTTCCGTCGTTTCGGCGTTCCAGGGGAGAACGGCCTGGCCTTCGGAGTCGAACAGCGCGAGGCGATCGTCCTTGCGGGCCATCAGGAGCCCGTGCCAGGGGCGCAGTTCATCGTGTTCCATGGGCAGGAGTTTTTTTTCGTCGCCCAGACGGACGAGGCCCCAGCGATTTCCGGAGAGAACGGCCGCGCTCTTGCCGGAGAAGCCGGGCCAGCACACCACCTGATCGTAGGAGGGGGCGACGGCCCAGCATTTCTGCTCCGCATCAAAGAGGCCGGTTCCGGTTTCGGCGGCAACGGCCAGAAAACGATCGGTCATTTTGTCGATGGCCGCATACTCGCAGGACAGCAGGGTTTCGCCGGATTCCTCCACCAGCCCGCAGCGGCCATTCTGGAAAGTCTTCCACAATCCGGCCTCGGGAGAGAGCCAGAGGACCGAGTCGAATTCAAAGGGCTGGAGCAAGGTGTTGGAGTAGGACAATAATCTCCATTTGCCATCTTTTTGGGCCCAGGCGGCGGTGCGGCCCAGGCCTTCGATGGCGTCGTATTGTGGTGGAACGGCCATCTGGCCATTGGCTGTGTTCAGGAGACCCCATTGATCCTCCTGGCGTACGGAGACGGCCTGGGCGCCCCAGCGGCGGAATTCGAGAAAATCCGGTTCATGCACCCATTGCCCGTCGGCCGCCAGCAGGCCGAGTTGTCCGGCTTGTTCGGCGATCCAGAATCCATTTTCGCCTGCCGTGATGTCGTTGCAATCCGGCTTTCTCAACCAGTGCCCGGCGCGGTCGATCAGGCCCCATTGGCCGTCGAGCTGGACGGGGGCCGAAGAGGCTTGAAAAGGCTTGGCCTTTTCAAACCGGGCAGGAAGGACGTGTTGCCCGGACAAGTCCTGAAATCCGTAGCGGCCGTTTTTAAGGAAGGGAAAAAGCTCGGCATCGCGACCCTCCAGTCCGGGAAGGATTTGACCCGAGCGGGTGGCAACAGCCATTTTTCCGGGGGCGGTTTCCAGAATGGCGCGCCCCTGCCAGAAGGCGGGGGGGATCTGCAGGATTTCATCCGCAAAGCGTCCGGCCGGTGCCGGTAGAAGCCACCCGCCCCGGGCATCCATGAAATTGCCGCTGAAATATTCTTTGTGGGAGGTGACAACCCAGAGGAAACCCTCGGTCCATTGCCGGGCGCATCCCGCGAATTGGGGTTCCACCACAAGGACGCCGTTGGTGGATACAAAACCGAGGTCCGGGCCGGAAGCCACTTTGAACAGCGGCGGAATGGGTGTGACGTCGACGGCCGGCGAGCCGATGGCGCATAGGAGTCCAAGAAGGCCAATCCCGAACTGCCGAAGGAGGGAAGGGCGCATGGCGCAGGGCCTAGTGGAGACCGTTCCGGATGGCGGCGGCCACGCTGCTGCCGATCTGGCCGTAGCCACCGTTGAAATAGTGCAGGCCGTCATCCTTCATGCCGGCGGCCGTGTCGTGAGGGATGTTTTCCGCATCGGCCACGCGGTAGCGGCCGGCGGCGGCGGAGACCGTGTGGGACCGGATGGAGTTGTTGAGTGCCACCAACTGGTTTTGCTTTTCGCTCGTATAGCCGGAATAGTACGAGGCCATGCGGGGAAGCGTGACACCGATCACGAGGGTTTTGCCATGGCCTTGGCGCGCGTTCAGGATGGTTTGGATGCCCGAGGACCACGCGCCATACATGGTGGAGGCGGAATGGCCGCCGACGGCATCGTTCAATCCGGCGAAGTAGACCACGATGGCATAGCAGGGGGCGGTGTGGAGCACTTGCGCCGGGGCGCGGCCCACCAGGGTGGCGATTTCGGCGCCGTTGTAGCCCATGTGCCGGGGGCCGTGACCCAGCGTGTTTTCACCCGCCCATGCAAAGCCGGGAAGCTCGGCGGCGAGGACTCCGCGGAATCCCTGGTAGGCCGCATCGCTTTTGTGCGCAACCACATTCCAGGGCGATTCGAGGCTGGCCCATTGGGAATCATCGGGGTAGGCGTTCCAGTTGCTGGCGTGTTGCCATCCGCTGTAGGAACTGGTGGGTGGGGTGATCCGGGTGCCGGTGCTGGAGCGCATGAAGCCAAAGGTCATGGAATCGCCCAGCGCCATGAGAACGGGACGCAGGAGGCGGACTCGGTCGGAGGCCACCACGTTCCCTTCTGGATCCTTGACGAGATACGCGATTTCCACGGAGGTGGTTGCACTCCAGGTGTCCGGCTGGGCCATGGCGACATCCCGGATGTAATCCTGATCAATGGCGCCTGGAATTTCGACTTCGGCATCGCTGGGGACCCAGGCGGAGGCGCTTTCATCCGGGAGGCGCAGTTCCACTTTGCCCGGCGGGGTGAAGAGGATGTGGCGGGTGTATCCCGTGCTGTTGGCCAGCGCCTTGAAAACCAGCTTGGCCTCCCGAGGGTCGGTTGCGCCGCCATCTTGGTTGGGCGTCACCAGCAGGCCCGGGGCTAACTTGGTGTTTTCGGAAACCCGGGTGGCATCGGCGCAGCGCCAGGCTTCATGCGCCTGCAGGACCGGGGTGACCGCGCCGAACACGGACCACTGTCCAGTGCGCATGTTGACGCAGGAAGGCGGATTCTCCTCGCTGATGTAGTGCCAGGCTTCGTTGACATTGGCATAGGCGAACGGCCACTGGTGGAACGACCAGCCCGAGGCGAGGGGGCTCGACTCCATGGGGTGCCAGCCATCCGCAGGCGGATAGCCGTGGACCCATTGGACGGGAGGTGAAGAAAACCAATGCCAGTCGCCCGTGGCGGCATCATAGACCCAGGGCCAGTCGAAAAACACCCATCCCGCCGGCCGCCAAGCCATCCCCGGCTGAGCCAGAAACACCAGAAATCCTAGAAATACGAGATACTTTTTCATGAATGGCCTGTTTCGCGGAAGCTACCGCCCCTTCGCCCGGACGCGCAAGCGAAAAGGCGGCAAAAAGTTTTCCACCGTGTGGAAACATTTTTTCCATTGTGTGGAAAAATCACGGAAAAGTTTTCCATTGTGTGGAAAACCCGGACTATCACTTATAATTATAAGTGATAGTCCGGACAGGCAGGGAAGGCGGAGCGTGTACCGGTGGGATGGGCTAGTCCTGAAGGTGGCGGGCGATGGTTTCGCGAGTGGCGTCGGCGAGGCGCTGCTCGTCGGCGCGGTCGGCGTCGGGCATCGGCGGGAGGAAGCGGACGTTCACGCGGGTGAAGAAGCGGGGGAGGCTTTTTCCGCGCGGCAGGGCCCGATGGGCGCCGCTGATGGCGACGGGGATGACGGGGATGTTCAGTTCCAGGGCCAGGGCGGCGAAGGTGGATTTGAAGTCGCCGAGCTGGCCGTCGGTGGAGCGCGTGCCTTCGGGGAAAATGATCAGGTTGCCGCCTTCGCGCAGGGCCTGGGCCATTTTTTGCAGGGAGAGCTGGACGTCGCGGCCGACCTCGACAATGATGACGTTGCTGTTGCGGCCGAGCCATTCGAAGATGCCGTTTTTGACGTGCTTGCGCTTGGCATAGTAATAGGTGCGGCGCAGGAAACGGTTGGTGAGGAACATCGAAACGAAGAGCCCATCGATATAGGATTGGTGGTTGGCCACGAGAATGCAGGAGCCTTGGGGAGGAAGGTGCTGGCGGCCTTCCACCCGGACGCGGAAGGCGATGCGCAGCAGGAGGCCAAAGAAATTCTTGAGGAAAGGATGGATCCAGCCGGAACGGGGCAGCGGAAGGGGCTGGTCGGGGCGGGTCTTCAACAGGGAATCCCAGCTTCCGGCGCCTTCCCGGAAATAGAGGCGGGAGGCATCGGCGTGCTGGGCCAGGGCCTGCACCGTGGGGAATTCCTGGAAGACGCTTTCGGGGAGGCGCACCCCGAAGGTTTTTTCGATGAATACCAGGACGGACAGGCGCGCGAGGGAATCCAGCGCGAGATCCATTTCCCAGTGGGATTGGGGGGCCACGCGCAGGCACTCGAGTTCCGTGCGCAGGAAGTGGTCGAAAGCGGCATAGGCGGGGCCGAGCTCTTCGGGGCTGGGCGCGGGGGGCATGTCGCCGCTGAAGGTGCCGACGGCCATGGCAGGCAGTTCGTGGCGCTTGAGCTTGCCGAGGCGGGTTTTGGGCAGATCGCCCGCGACGATGGTGAGCTGGGTGATTTTCTTGGCGGGCGGGACCAACTGGTTGTAGGGGTCCAGAAGCTTCCATCGGAAATGGTCGGCTTGTTGTGCCGGGATGCCGTCGAGGAATCCGGGAACGGGAACAATGAGGGCGTGAAGCAGGGAATCGTGCAGGGTGACGGCGATTTCCTTGATGTCGGGCGAAAGGGTGACCAGCTTTTCCTCCAGTTCGGAGGGGTTGACCTTTTTGCCGTTGGGGAGAACGATGATTTCCTTTTTGCGGCCCGTGATGAAGAGATAGTCGTCGCTGTCGAGATAACCCAGGTCGCCGGTGTGGAGCCAGCCGTCCTGAATGGCTTCGGCGGTGGCTTCCGGATTTTTCCAGTAGCCGGCAAACACGTGGGGTCCGCGGGCCAGCACCTCGCCTTCCTCGATGCGCACGGAGCCGGGCAGGCAGGGATTGCCGCAGGAACCGAGGCGGACGGCGCCGGGGCGGGGGAAGGTGATCATGGGGGCGCACTCGGTCATGCCGTAGCCTTCGAGGATTTCGAAGCCGAGCACGGCGAGGTCTCGGGCGACTTCGCGGTCGAGCGCGGCGCCGCCGGAGACGAGCTGGCGGAGGCAACCGCCGAATTTCTTCTGAACAGGAAAGAGAAGGACGCGCGAGACGGAGAGTCGGTGGATGGAGGCGGAGAGGCGATAAAGCAGGCGGCCGACGGGGGACTTGAACAGGTTTTCCATGACGGCTTTGCGGATCAACGTGTAGAGGCGGGGCACGCCGATCATGAGGGTGGCTCGGTGGCGGCGGATGGTGGCCACCATTTCGGCGGGGTCGAGCGAGTGGGCCATGATGACGGAGCCACCGGCGAAAAGCGGACCCAGGATGGCGCCCATGAGCGGCAGGATGTGGTGGGCGGGAAGGAGCGAGAATACGCGGCCCTCGGGATTGAAAATCGGAACGCGTTCGCAGACGGATTCGAGGTTGGTGAGCAGGTTGCCGAAGGTGAGCATGACGCCCTTGGGCGCGCCGGTGGTGCCGGAGGTGTAGAGAATGGCGGCCAACTGGTCGCTGGCACCGGCCGAAATGGGGGCGGGGGCGATGGCGCCGGCGGGCATGTGCGGGAAGTCTTCGGCGTCGATGCAAATGAGGCGCGAATGCAGGGCTGGCAGGGAACGAAGCGCTTCCTCGGCAACGGGCCGGGTTTTGCCGGAACAGAAGATGGCCCCGGGCTCGGTTTGGTCGAGGATGTAGGCGACTTCATTGGCGGGGCTGAAGGAATCGACGGGGACGGCGATGCAGCGGTTGCGCCAAATGGAGAAGAGGATGGAAATCCATTCGTGGCGGTTTTCCGAGAAGACGACGACGCGTTCGCCGGGGACGGAAAAGTAGAGGGAAGCCAAGGCGGCGGAATGGGTCAGCAGGTCGGAGTAGGAGATGGCGGCATCCCTGTAAAAAATGGCTGTTTTGGGAAGGGGCCGGAGCAGGGTGAAGGCGGGGGCGGGGGGCGCTGGCGTTGTCATGCGGCGTCTCCGGGGGCGGGGGTGGCGGGGTTAGCGTTGGAGGGTGAACGTGAATTCGCCGTTTTCGGTTTGGCGGATATAGCGGCGGGGCAAGTGGCTGAAACGCTCGGGATGCCAGGAGTGGGAGGTGTGGATGCCTTCCGTCCACACGAGATGAAGGGAAACGAGATGCTGCCGCTCAAAGGTTTCGCTTTCGGAGATGGTCTGGATGGCGATGTTCTGAACGGTTCCTTCGGCCACGGAGAGCACGCGCGCGATGTGGTTGGTGGGCAGGAAGTCGACCGGGTCGGTTCCGTATAGGGCCAGGGAATTGAAATCGTAATCCGAACGTTCGATGGAATTCGTGGTGATGCCGTGAACGTCGGAACGGATGATTTGGAGGCGGCCGTCTTCCTGCAATTCGCCCCGGACCTCGGTGGGAGGACCATCGTGACGCATGGAATAGAACCGTTCGACGGTGCCATCGGGACGGAAGGTGGCGGAGAGTTTTTCCGAGTAGGACTGGAGGGCGGTGAACACAGGCAATTCGGCCTCGAAGGAGGTGGTGAGGAGGATTCGCCCCTCGGTGTTCGCGATGAGCACGGTTTGGGTGGCCACCGGTTGACCTTTGAATTCCACGGAGTAATGGATGGGAACGGCGTCCTGGGCAAGGCTGTCCAACGCGAAAGAGCCGATCAGGACCATAAGCGCAAAATGAAGTGTCGTTTTCATAGAGCGGGACTGTACTCCAAGGGAAAAGGGGAAACAACCCAAACCCTCTGCAACGAAAAGGCCCGGCGGGGATACCGCCGGGCCGGGGATAACCTTCCCGCTATTGGGCGGGGATGGTGACCTTGTACATCAGAACGGGGTTGGTGGCGTTAATGATGTTCAGATCTCCCGAGGTGCTCTGGTTCGTGCCCAATACGGACCAATTCCAATTGCTGCCGTTGAGCTGGTTTGCGGCGTGGATGACATAGGCGCGGGGCGCCAGGGAATTCTTGTCCATCTTGAGGTTCAGGTCGTTTCCGGTGAAGGAAATCTGCCTGAACTGCGGATAGGAGTTGGTGCTGGTGGGATCGGTGTCGGCCCAGAACTCCTGCTCGTTCGGGATGCCATCGCCATCGAAGTCATTCGAGGGGCCGCCCTGAGGGGCTTCCGGATCGAGGCCCGCGGTTTCGGCCCATTGTTCATAGGCGGAGGGTTCTTGCGAGGAGGTGACGGTGATGGTGATGAGCTCCTCGTCGAAGCCATCGATGCCGGTGGCGGTGAAGAGGAACGTGTGCACGCCGGTGTCCGCAGATGTCGGGGTGAACGAGAAGTTGTTGGGCGCGGTGAAGGTCCAGTGGGTGGGGGCCAGCGTGCTCTGGCAGGTAAGGGTGACACTGTCGGAGGGATCCTTCGTGACATTGACGGCGAAGGCCAACGTGTTGCTGACGCTGACGATCCGGTTCGAGATCGGCGCGATGACGGGGGCCGGGATGCGGGCCTCGTTCAGGAACATGTCGTTGACGTTGGTGGCCGTCATGCCGGCGGTGGTGTCGAGCAGGCGGATGAACTGGGCTTGGCCGCCGCTGAAGGTGGCATTGGTCTGGAAGCCCACGTAGATGCCGTTGGCGATGAGCGTGCTGCCGGTGATGCCGCCGCCCCAGAGGAGGGTGGCGGGATTCGTGGCGGCCAGATCCACCACGTTGTAGACGTGGGTGGGCTGGATGCCGAACCAGTTGGCGCCGGAGGCGGTGGTGGCGTTCAGCTTGAAGCTTGCCGCGCGGGACTGGTTGGCGCGGAAGTTATTGTTGATGAAGGCAAACACCACATCCTGAGTGGCCGCAGAGACTCCCGGCTGCTGGAACTTGGCCACGGCGAAGATGTCGGCGTTCCAGTTGGTTGTGGAGGCGTCGGCCAGGAAGTAGTTCTGCTGGGAGCGCAGGGCGGGAGAGCGCAGGCGCGCGTTGTTGAGGCGGCAGTAGACGTCGCGCATGCCATCCTTCCACGTGGCCGCATTCCAGATGTTGGTCATGTGGTTGTAGCGCTTGAAGTGGGGGATGGATTTGCCGAAGTTCGTCTCGTAGCGGGCGAAGTTGTTCTTGGCGTCGATGCCGTAATCGCTGCGCAACCCGTATTCGCCGAGGTTGTTCTGGGCACCGCTTTCCTGTCCGTAGAACATCATGGGCACGCCATCCATGGCGGCGTTGATGGCGTGGGCATAGATGAGGGACCACTGGTCGTCGGTCGGGAAGATTTCATCATGCGAGATCAGGTTCAGCAGGACCGGCGAAAGCTCGAAGGCGTTTTTGCGCTTGTCGAACGCGTTCCAGATGAGGGCGGTGGTGCGGTTGGGCACATTGCTGGTCTGGTCGGCATAGGTGCGGTAGTCGAAGAAATCATCGCGCCACAGATAGAGCATGTTTTCATTGAGGATGTCGAAGTGGCGGGAGGAGCGGTAGCCCACGCCGTGGCGGGAGGTGCCGTCCACGGTGCGGTAGCCGTCGAGGGATTCGGCCATGAAGAGGAAGTCCCACTTCACGCTGCGGGTCTTGTTGATGGCATATTCCCAGAAGAGGTTGGGGAGGCCCTGGGCGAAGTCGCAACGGAGGCCGTCGATGCCTTTGTAGGATTGGTCCTTGGGGGTGCCCGCCGGGTGTCCGGTTTTCTCCAGCCAGTAGACGGGGTAGGCGGCGAAGTATTCCCACAGCTCGCGGGTGGAGGCGGAGGTGAAGCCCTCGAAATAATCGTCTTCGCGCAGGAAGCGGTTGTTCCAGGAGCTGCCCCAGGTCCAGTTGGTGTTGGCGGCGGGCTTCTGGACGAGGCAGTCGTACTTGCCGAAGAGGAACTCGGCGGCATCGGCCCATTTGCCGAAATCGATGCGGTCGGGGGCCACGGCGATATCGGTGTTGTTGGTGGCGGTGAAGAAGCTGGCGGGGTCGCCGTAGCTGTCCTTCTTGGAGTACCAGCCGGGGCGGACGGTGGAGATCAGGTTCGTGGGGTTGACGGTCACGCCCTGCGAATTCTTGAGATCCATGGTGACCGCCATCTGGCCCACCTGGCAATCCCAGGCGGAGTGGTTGAAGGTGCCGTCGAGCATGACGCCGATGCCGTGGGCATCATAGCTGGCGACGAAGTTGGTGAACTCGCTCATGGCCTGGGTGCCCGTGTTGGGATCGCCGAGGGCGGGGTTGACCTGCCAGTAGTCTTTCACGGCATAGGGAGAGCCGGGATCGTAGGGCTGGCTGGTGGTGGCATCGATTTCGCGGCCGACCGTCCCGATGGGGTGAATGGGCTGGAGCCAAATCATGTTGACGCCAAGCTGTTTGAGCTTGTTCGTACTGATGGCGTTGGGTCGGTTCGTGTCGTCGAGGTACATGTTGCGGAACGTGGAGCGTCCGGCAAACTGGTCAGAGGTGGCCTCGGCGGTGAGGGGATTCAGCTCATAGAGCGTGGTGTTCAGGGCTTTCTTGGGAGAAACCACGACGGCGCAGTCGCGGCGCAGGCCGTTGTCCGTGTAATAGCGCCAGGCGCCGCCGTTGATTTTCCAGCGGGCGTTGATGCGGTAGGCGCCGCAACGATTGACGGGCACGGTGACGGAGTAGCGGCCGGAGCCGAGGCTGGTCATGGGCCAGGCACGGTAGTAGGTGTCGAGCGAGGTGGAGGTGACCGAGTCGGGATTTTCATCGCCGGGCATCTTGGCGAAATCGCGGCGGTTCAGATTGCTGAACAGTTCCACCGCCGTGAGGGTGTTGGTGCCGCCGACCTTGGGTTCGAGGATCACGGTGATCTGTTCCTGGTCGCCCTTGAGCTCGTCGAGGAAGAAGCGGCGCAGGCCGTAGTTGGCGCTGTTGGTGTTGCCGTTGACCACGGTCCACATTTCCGGATTGCCGCCATCAAAATTGCCATCGGCGTTTTCATCGCGGATGGAGGCGACGGGGACGCGGAGGAGTTCCATGATTTCGATATTGCTGTTCTCATCCCACATGGCGGGGACCTGGGCCACCATGGCATCGCCATCGTTGTTACCATAGACGCCGACGGCCATGTAGAGGGCCGTGGGGACGGTTCCGAAGTTGTCGGCGAGATCGAGTTCGCCTTCGAGGTAGTTGTAGGTGGCGTTCAGGTTGGAGTTGGTGCTGGTGCCGTTGGTGGCGTTGAACCAGCCGCTCCAGTTGTTGCCGCCTTCGGCCGCGAGGTAGGGGTAGTTGGTGCCCAGGAACACAAAGCCCTGTTTGGCCCACGGGGAGGGGGTGGCATCGCCAAGATCATTCCGCAGCACAAGGAAGTGGTCGTTTCGAATGGTGCCATTGGTGCCGGTTCCCCACGTGGCGACATAGAGCTTGGTGCCGCGGACGGCGGCCCAGATCTTCATGCCGTTGTAGGCGGCGATTTCGAAGTTGGGGCTGTCGAGCGCGGCATCCATGACGAACTTGGAGGCGCTGGCGCCGGCCACCGAGAACTGCCAGTCGGTGCCGTCCCACGTGGTGCCGCCGTCGTGGAACGTGACATCCACGGAAGTGGCGTTGGAGGGGACGAAGTAGTTGCCGGTCCAAGTGGAGCCCACATGGGTCATGTTGGTGTCGATGACACCCTGCCAGTCGCCCATGGTGCGCTTGGAGTGGCCGATGTGCATGACGACCTGGGCGGCGTTGGAGAGGGCGCCGCCGTTGGGCGAGTAGGTGATCGCCACGTTCTGTCCCGGATTGACGGGATTGGGGGTGGCGGAGGTGGAGGAGGGAATGGTGCCGGGCGAGCCAGAGGGCTTGGAAGCCGAGCTGTAGATGTCGTACTTGTAGACGTTTCCGTCCTCCACATAGCCGGCATAGACTTCGTCGTAGTTCGAGTAGCCGTCGCCATCGAAGTCCTGGCGGTCATCCCACTGAGCGGAATAGAACGTGGAGTGGTTGTAGGGATTCAGCTTGCCCCAGCTTTCGCCGTTGTCCGGAATGAAGTTGTTGTTGGAATCGCCGGGCCAGGAGACGTCGGGACCGGGCTTGCCGTCGTTGAAGTACGGCATTTCAACATTGTCGGGGAGGCTATCGCCATCGGAATCGATGTGGTTGCCGCCGTAAAGGTTCAGGACGATGCGTTTGACGACGACATCCTGGCCATCCTTCAGTTCGAAGAAGTGAGCGCCATTGATGAATGCGCCCCAGAGGCGGTTGGTGACGACGCGGCCGGCGTCGTCGCGCTGGACGACCTGTCCATCGAACACGTTGGTGAAGGAACCACCGTTCCAGGGCAGTTCATAGCCATCCCAATAGAGCTTGACGGAGGCGGAAGCGCCGGCGGCCGCCATCTTGAAGAAGGGGAGTTCGGCGGTGGAATCGCTGGGGGTCTTGTCGGGGCAGTTCAGTGCCAGCGCCAGGGAAGCCGCCGTCTTGTTTTGAACGGTGATGTTCTTGGTGGTGGTGGTTTCGTTGATCTGGGCGCGGGGATTGGCGTAGTTGTATTCGGTGGCGCGCACGGTAATGGTGTGGGCTCCGGCGGAGAGGCCGGAGAGGGCATAGCGGAAGGTACCCTTCATCTTCATGTCGGCCTGCTGTTCAGTGCCGCCGTCGATCTTGACGAACACCTGGTGGGCCGTGAAATCGCGGTTGCTGATGGTCAGCAGGGCATCGCCCTTGAAGGTGTCGGGGCATTGCAGCGCCAAATCGGGGCCGTGGCGGTCCACATAGATGACCTTGGAGGCCGTGTTGAAGATGGCGGAATAGGACGCATTTCGCTGGGTGAAGGCACGGGCCTTGACGATGTTGAGACCTTCGGGGAGGTTGGTGGTGGAGAAGGTCAGCGAATAGGTGCCGCCCGAAGTGGGGCGGTTCATGTTGTGGAAGCGGCCGGAGACGCGGCCGCGGCCGGCATCGAAGAAGTTTGTGACGGGCAGTTGCTTGCCATCGCCCCACTTCAGCATGATGTTGTCGACGGTGATGCCGGCGGGAACCTGAGTGGCTTCGGCTTCGACGGTGATGGTGTCGGCGGTGACGCGGAGGATCTGCTGCGTGGTGCTGGCGGCGTGGACGCCACCGGGGTGGACCCACGGAATGGTGCCGACGGGATTGCCGTTTTCCTTGACGACGACATTGACGCCATCGGCGCACAGCGGGGCATAGACGACCCAGCCCTGACCGCTCATGCCGGGGACGCGGATGGAGACCTGTCCGCCGTTGACGGTGACCGTGTCGCCGTTGTTGCCGGTGAAGTCCTTCAGGACGGTGCCGTCGGGGAAGGCGCAGGAAAGGGTTTTGGTGATGTCCCAGCCGGAATCGTTAAGGGCGAGGATCATGATGCCTTCGCCGGCATTGGCGGTGCCGTTGCCGTTGAGGTCGTCATAGCGTTCGAGGGCGAAGAAGTCGCCATCGTTGTCCCAGCGTTTGACTTCGTTGCCGCGGGCGAAGTTCTGGTTGATCCAGACGAGGTTGGGGATGGCGCCGCCGCTGGTTTCGCCGAGGGCGTAGGCATCGAAGCCGGGGATCATCCATGTCTTCTTGGAAGGATCGCGGCCATAATCGTCCCACGTGATGTTGTTGCCGGTGTAATAGACCATGGGCACGCCGACATGGCAGAGGATATAGGCATAGGCGAGGAGGGGCTTGCTGGCGTTGAGGGCTTCGTCGTGGCCCCAGACATAGGTGATGCCGGTGGCGGGGCCGAAATCGGAGCCATAGGCACCGAGGCCGGCGAGGTTGCCGCCGAACGCGCCATCGGCGGTTTTCTTCATCTGATAGTCCAGGAAGCGCATCGGATTTCCGGTGCCTTGGCGGTACCAGTATTCGATTTCTTTCCACTCGGAAAGGATTTCGGCGAAGATGAAGGCGTTGGTGCGGTCGCGGTCGTTGGAGAAGAGGTCGGTGGGATTTCCGCCGAAGGCGTAGCCGCGGCGCTGGGTGTAGTTCCATTGGGCCTCGTGGAGGAAGCCCGAGCCGCGCCAGCCGAAGAATTCGTAGGGCGTGTGCTTGCCGGCGTCGAGGCGAAGGCCGTCGTAGTCCATGGCATTGCCGAGCCAGGCGATCCAGCGGTAGAGCATCTGGGCGGCATTCTCGTTGGTGTAGCCGGACGGATAATAGGGATAGCGGTCGTATTGGCCGACGTGGCGGAGATAGGAGGTGCCGTCGACGAAATTGAAGTCCTTGCCCTCGATTTTCTTCTGTCCAGTGAAGCGCTTGGGATCGGGGTTGAGGGGGTGGTCTTCGGTGCGGATGTCGACGAGATTGGCCAAATCCTGCCACATGGTTCCGCCATAGCCTTCGTTGTGATACCACTGGTCCATGCGGGGAGCGCGCATGAAGTTCAGGGTGTTGCAATAGCTCTCGGCCCACTGCACATGGAAATCGGTGGCCGTCATGCCCGGATATTCGCGGAAGTCGGGGCCGTTTCCGTTGTGGTTCATGACGATGTCGGGGATGATCTTGACGCCGAGGCCGTGGGCGTTATCGACCATGGCGCGGAGGGAGCCGCGGGTTCCATAGCGGGTTTCGCGGGTGCCGCGCTGGGGAACATCGCCGAGGTCGAAGCGGTCATAGAGGTTGTAGCCGACGTTGGCCCACTTGACGCTCGTGCCCACGGGACCCTTGGTGGGAGGGGGAATCCAGAGCTGGTCGTAGCCGATTTCGGCGACCTTGGGGAGCTTCTGGTACATTTCGTCCCAGTCGGTTTCGAACCACTGGAGCATGACCTCCGCTTGGGCGATTCCGGTGAAGAGTAGACAACCCAGCACCGTTGCGGTGCGTGCGAACGAGGCGACAGATTTCATGGACACACTCCCTGAGGTCTGATTAAGCAAACGGCCGAACTTCTGGACAGAAGCTTACAACAATGTCGGATCGTATTCAAAGATGTGGTTTTGGTAAAGCGTTTTTTTACGATTTTTTAACCCATTCCTCATCTATGAGTTGGGGAAAATCAGGATGTCGATTTGGGGCCGGATGCAGAAGAAATGCGAAGAGGCTGCGTGGGAAGACCCGCTGCCCCCTTCCGTCTTCAAATCCGGGGCGAAACCCATTTGTGATTCGGACTACGATGCGGAATGGGAACTGTTTGCCTTGGGAAAGCGGAGGGTGAAGGTGGAGCCTTGGCCGGGCTGGCTGGTGGCTTCGATGGTGGCGCCGTGGGCGTCCAGGATGCTTTTGCAGATGGCGAGGCCAAGTCCGCAGTGGCCTTCGGCGGGGGAGCGGGCGGTGCTGACGCGGTAGAAGCGGTCAAAAATGCGCGGGAGGGATTCGGGCGGGATGCCGATGCCGGTGTCCGCGACGGTGGCGACAACGGCGGCGGGTTCGGTGCGGGTTGCGAGGCGGAGAGTGCCGCCGGGCTTGTTGTAGTCGATGGCGTTGACGAGGAGATTGGTGAAGACGCGGCCGAGCGGTTCCGGATGGCCGGACACGGCTGCGGGCTGCAAATCCAGTTCCATGCGGATTCCCCGCCGTTCGGCTTGATGGCGGGTTTGGGCGAGGCTGTCCTGGATCAATCCGGGGAGATCCACGGTTTCCGGAGGGCCCTGGTCGGCGCCAGAATCCATCCGGGCCAGCAGAAGGAGCGATTCCGAGAGGCGCCGCATCTTCTGGGCGGATTCCTCGCAGGCGTGGAGGGTGTCGCGGTATTCTTCGGCGCTGCGTTCGTGGCGGAGCGCGGTCTGGGTGTCCGACAAAATCACGGCGAGGGGGGTGCGCAGTTCGTGGGCGGCGTCGGACGTGAACTGCCGCTGGCGGGCAAAGGCGGCTTCCAGGCGGGCAAAGGTGGCATTGAGCACGTCGGCCAGTTGAGCCAGCTCCCGGTCCATGTCGCGGGTGGGGATCCGCTCGGACAGGGCGCCTTCGGAGATGCGCCGGGCGGTTTGGCTGATCCGCCGGATGGAGTCGAGCAGGAGGGAGGAGACCATGACGCCTCCGCCGAGTCCCAGCAGGAGAATCAGCACACCCACGGCGGCGATCTGCCAGGCAAAGCGGCGCAGGGAGTCCAGGATCGGCGCGATGTCGCATCCGGCCAGCACGCCGTCCTGGCGTTCGGTGAATTGAAACGCCTCGCGGTGGGTGCCGCGGGTGCGGTAGCGCAGCACCGTTTGCTTCGGAGAGGTTGTTGGCAGTGGAATGGCGGACACGTCCGGCGAGGATTGGGCCAGCAGGGTGTTTTCGAACGGGCCCCAGACGGCGAAATAGGTGCCGTTGGTGAATTGGCTGGCGACGGACTTCGGGAGCTTGACGGGCGAGCGCCTGTGCAGGGGCGGCTCCAGGCCGTGCATGGGCGGGTGGTGGAAGTTCTTTTCGCCGCCGAAATTCGGAAGGTCCATCGGCGGCGGAGGGGGCTTGTGGTCGCCCTGGCGGAACGCCGCGCCGACCAGGTCGACGAGCCGCGCCAGTTCGGCATCGATGTCTTCCAGCCGGGCGTTTTTCTGGAGCTGGTAGGCGGAGACGCCGAAGCCGGCAATCAGGACGGCCAGGAAAAATCCGAACCACAGCAGCAGGCGCAACCGGATGGACTTCTGGGGCATGCGGCCCTACTCGACGCAGTAGCCGTGGCCGCGCCGGGTGGCGATGAACTCGCAGGCCAATTTCTTGCGGATGTTGAAAATGTGGACGTCAAGCAGGTTGGACAGGTTGTCCGCGCGCTCGTCGAACACATGTTCATAGAGTTCGGTGCGGCTGATGACCTTGCCCTGGTTCTGGGCGAGGTATTCCAGGATCATGTATTCCTTGGCCGTCAGCGTGACGGGCTGGCCGTTCACGGCGACGGTGCGGGCGCGGGTGTCGAGGACCACGGGGCCGATGCGGATTTCGGGGCTGGGGCGGTTGGCGCTGCGGCGGATGACGGCGCGGAGGCGCGCGAACAGTTCGGACAGGTCGAAGGGCTTGACGAGATAGTCGTCGGCGCCGCCATCGAGGCCGCGCACGCGGTCGCCCGTGGTGTCGCGGGCGGTGAGGAAGAGGACGGGAGTCTTCTGGGTCCGGCGCAGGCGTTCAAGCACCTGCCAGCCATCGAGGCGCGGGAGCATGATGTCGAGCACGATGGCGTCGTAGTCGCTGTTTTCGGCCTTGTAGAGGCCCTCTTCGCCATCGGTGGCGGTATCCACGGCATAGCCTTCTTCGCGCAGGGCCTTGGCCAGGTTCCGCAGGAGGCGCACTTCGTCTTCCACAACGAGTATTTTCATGGCAGGGGGTTTCATATCATCCGGGACAAGGCCGGCACAAGGAGGATTCCATTCCGTGTTCATGGGGCGGCCACTCCGGGAGCGCCAGAAGTTTTCCACAGTGTGGAAACATTTTTTCCATTGTGTGGAAAAATCGCGAAACATTTTTCCATTGTGTGGAAAACCGTGCGCGGGCCTGTTGCGACGAGGTGTTTTCTCATGCGCGCATCCTGCCGGAGGGTTGATTAAGGTGTGGTGAAGAGGGACGAAAATATTTTTACATAAACGTAATAAAATTTAATGAGCCCTTCATGTGGGGGGTGGCAAAGTGCGGGCGTTGACTGGAAGGATCCCCGGAGAAAAAAGGAAAAGGCGATGAACAAGCGGAACCGGATTTTGGCAGTGGCGGCGTGGCTTGCCGCCGCGGGCGTGGCGCAGGCGGCGAGCGAGGACGAGGTGGAGAATATGGCCTTTACCCAGACGGTGGCGATTGTCTTTTCGGGGGGGGCGGCCAGCGTATCCAACGGGGCGGGCGAGGGCGTGGCCGTGGGGCTGGAGGGGGCGAATGTGGCGATCACATCGACGGTGGCGGGGGTGGAATACCGCGTGTCCGGGACGGCGGCGGGCGGCTCCCTGAAAATCGCCAGTCTTGATCCTCTCAAGCTGGCGCTGGGTGATGGGGGAATCACCAGCACCAACGGGCCGGCGGTGAGCATCCGGTCCACGAACCGCTGCTATGTGGTGCTGGGCAAGAGCACGAAGCAGGTGTGGGCGGATGGCAGCGTGAACGCGGATGGCGGGGCGTTCTATTCGAGCGGGCCGGTGGTGGTGAGCGGCCTGGGGCTTCTGGAAGTGAGCGGGATGAAGAAGCACGGCATCAGTTGCGCGGGATCGCTTCTCGTCCGGGGGGGCGACATCGTGGTGCCGCGCGCGGCGTCGGATGCGATCCATGCCGGGACGTTCCGGATGGACAACGGGATGCTTTCGCTGGCGGCGGGCGGGGATGGGATCGATGCGGGAACGGTGCAGATCCACGGCGGTTCCGTTTCCATCCTGAGCGCGACGAACGACACCAAGGGGATCAAGTGCGATGGCGACATGTCGATCGAGGGAGGCGTGATCAATGTGAACGTGAAGGGGATGCAGTCCAAGGGGCTCAAGAGCGTCAACCTGGCGATCAACGGGGGCACGGTGATGTGCTATTTGTCGGGCGGGGTGGTTCTGGCCACGAACGCGGTGGTCACGACCAACGGCACCACGGTGACGACGAACCGCTATGTGGATCCGTCCTATTGCACGGGCATCAAGTGCGACAGCAACCTGACGGTGAATGCCGGGACCCTCACGGTGACGCACGTGGGCCTGGCGGGCAAGGGGATTTCCACGGACAAGGACATCACGATCAACGGCGGAACGCTGGACTTGTTCACCAGCGGCGGGAGCTCGGCGATCTTTACCAACGAGCTGCAGGCCAAAGACGTGGCGGGGGCCGACTGCCTGAAGGCCGACGGAACGCTGCGGATCCTGGGCGGGACCCTGCGGGCCGTCAGCACGGGGAACGCGGGGGATGCGATTTCGGCGGAGGGGGACGCCATCATCGGCGTGCTGGGCGTTACCAACACTCCCTACATCGAGGCGGCGACGCGCGGGCAGAAGGTGCTGGTTTCGGGTTCGGGGAACAGCGCGGATTATTCCAATCCCAAGACCTTTTCCGCGCAGGGCAACGTGACGGTCAACGGCGGCACGTTCCGGGCCACGACGCAGAATGACGGCGGCGAAGGGCTGGAGAGCAAGAATGTCCTGACGATCCACGGCGGGGATCTGGAGATCACCGCCTACGACGACTGCATCAACGCCGCCAGCAACGTCGTGATCAACGGCGGCAAAATCTATGGCTACAGCACGGGCAACGACGCCATCGATTCCAACGGCAACATGGCGATCAACGGCGGGACGATCGTGGCTTCCGGAACGATGGCGCCGGAAGAGGGGTTCGACTGCGACCAGAACAACTTCGCGATCCGCGGCGGAACGATGATCGGCACCGGCGGTGCGAGCAGTTCGCCGACGGCGGCCAGCTGTACGCAGCGGTCGGTGCTCTACAAGGCGACGGGATCCTCGGGGACGGTGGTGCAGGTGAAGTCGGCCACCGAAAGCGTGCTGGTCTACCGGTTGCCGCGAACCTATTCCGGCGGAGGGGGCGGCGGATCGACAGCCAGCATGACAATGCTGTTCAGCGTGCCGGCCCTGACCAATGCCACCTACTACATCGTGACCAACGTCACGGTGACGGGCGGGAGCGAATTCCGGGGCTATTACACCGGCGCGACCGTCACGGGCGGCAAGACGTCCAAGACCTTCACCGCTTCCAGCATGCTCACCACGGTCAACTGAGGAGATGGACATGAAACAACTGAACAGACTGGCCGGATTCCTTGGGTTTTGCGCGTGGGCGGGCACGGCGGTGGCGTCCGTGAACGTGGATTCGGCCGCGAATTACGGCGGTGCGTGGACGAACGGTTCAAACGGCGGCGGGGGCTTCGGCGCGTGGAGCATTTCCGCCGTTCCGGGCGAAGGGTGGGCGGGCAACGGCATCTGGAACAGCGCCAACGCGTCCTTGAATCTGGGGGAATCGTTTGGATTCATCGCGAAAGGGGCTGGATCCTCAATCACGCTGGACCGGGCGTTCACCCAGCCGCTGGCGGCGGGGGACACCTTCCGCCTGGATCTGGGGCTGAACTTCGATTCGGGCAGCGGCGGAAACAAGGGATTTGTTTTGCGCACGGCGGACAACCGCGAAATCGCGGTGGTGAACCAGGCGGGATCGGAGACGATCACGGTGAACGGCGTGCCCGCCCTGACCAACTACGGCGTGAACACGATGTACTGGACGTTCACGCAGGTGTCGCCCACGCAGGTGGCGGTGTATGCGACGGGGCGCGCGGGGGCCGAAACCTATGCGGCGACCCTCCTCACCAACGTGGCGAGCTATGTGGCGAACGTCCATTTCTATGCCTCGGGCGTGACGAACGACGAGTTTGCGGAATCGCGCCAGGTGTATTTCGACAACCTGACGCTGACGCAGGGGGCTTCCGACACGAATCTGTTCCGGTATTCCGTCGAGAACGGGAGGGCGGTGATCACCAACGTGCTGGCCAGCGCCAGCGGCGAGATCGTTGTGCCGTCCACTCTGGGCAGCTACGTGGTGGGAGCGGTGGGGAGGTCGGCCTTCCAGGGGCTCACCAACATCACGCGGGTTTCGTTTGCCGGCGGGGCCAGCGTCACCAATCTGGGACCGGCGGCCTTCCAGGATTGCACGTCGCTGTCGGTGGTGACGCTGCCGAGCGGATTGACTGCCCTGCCGGTGGGGTTGTTCTATGGCTGCACGGGGCTGGTCTCCGCCATCCTTCCCAGCGGCGTGACGAACATCGGCGCGGCGGCGTTTGCGGGGTGCCGCCGTTTGGCCGCGCAGACTCTTCCCGCAGGCTTGTCCGGCGCCGGCGAGGCGGTATTCCTGAATTGCCGATCGCTGCCGGCGATGGTGTTTCCTGCGGGGATCCGCAGTATTCCCAACCAGTTCTGCTATGACTGCCGGTCCTTGTCTTCGATCGGCTGGGCGGCGGGCACCACGAACATCGGGACGGCGGCGTTCTACAACTGCCTGGGGTTGGGCGCGCTCTCCTTCGACATGGCGCTGGTGGGCGTGGGAACCGATGCGTTTGCGGGTTGCGATGGGTTGGAGAGGGTGGATTTCCTGGCGGGCGTTTCCTCATTCGGTGACCGCGTTTTCGCCAACTGCAGCACCTTGACGGACGTGCATTTCATCGGAGCGGCGCCGACGGTTGGGGACGAAGTGTTCTTAGGCACGGAAGACGTCGTGGTTCGCTATCTGTCGACGTCGGCGAGCTGGTCCAACACCTTTGGCGGCGCGGAAGCCGAGGCATGGACGCCGGAAGCCATGCCCCCCGTTGTGGAGACCAACGCCTTCACGTTTGCCGTGGAATGGGCGAGCGGACAGACGATTATCGTGCAAGCTTGCGAGGAGCTGGATGCCCCGGTCTGGCAGGACGTGGGAAGCTATACCCTTGTGGATGGAACTTGCGAGGTCCGCGATACGAACTGGGTCTCCAGGTCCCAGCGGGCCTATCGCCTGGTGGCTCCCTGAGGCGGGCAGGGCGGGATTCTTGGCGAAACGGCTATTCAACCGTTTTTTTATGGAGAATTGAGTGGATTTTTGCCGGGCTTCCTGTTTCAATGGACACGGTGAGTGACGTCGGCAGGCGATTTTGAAAAACAATCCGGATGGAATCCGGACAACCAAAGGATCGAACGTGAACACATGGACCCGAAACTTTCCGAAGGCGATGGCTCTATCAATTCTTCTGGCGGTGTCTGGCGCGGCGCATGCCCAGTATTCCGATCTGCGGATCACGGAGGCGATGTCCAGCAGCGGGACGGGAGGGACGGGCGATTGGTTTGAGCTCACCAACTACGGGCTGACCGTGGAGTCCCTGACGGGCTGGACGGTAGACGACAGCAGTTTCTCGTTTGCCACTTCGCTTGCGTTGAGCGGCATTTCCAGTATTGCGCCGGGGGAGTCCGTGATCTTCCTGGATAGCGCCGCAGGGGCCGACATTGAGGCCTTCCGGACATTCTGGGGCGGAATCGAGTCGATCCAAATCGGATACTACAGCGGCAGCGGAATCGGACTCAGCGCTTCCGGCGACGGAATTGTGGTGTTTGATTCCACCGGAACGGAGCAGACGCCGCGGGTGACGTTCGGGGCCGCCACGACCGGTTCCAGCTTCTATTACGCCTACGACGCCGACGGCAATCCGGTGACGAGTCCCAACGCGGACGCGATTGTCAGCACGGTGGGCGTGGTGACGGGGCAGACGAGCTACACGTCGGCCAATGCCCTGGGCAACATCGCTTCGCCCGGATCGGCCGTGAACGCCGTTCCGGAGCCATCCACGGTTTCGCTGCTGGGCCTCGGCGCGCTGGCGCTGGTCCGGCGCTTGAAGCGCAAGGCTTCGGCGGCGTGATGGGGTTTGCCTTTGGGGAGGGGCTCCTCTGTGTTTCTCTGTGACCTCCGTGAGAGGTGATTTCTCTCACAGAGGGCGCGGAGGGGTGCCGAGGGAGAAGTCGTGGGGATCGTAGAAACTAGATCGGCACGAGGGTTTTCTTGCGGCGGCGGAAGGCGGCGCGGTGGGTATAGCCCGCCGCCTTGGCGAGATCGATGGCCGTTTCGAAGTGGCGCCCAAGCTGGTCCGGATTGTGGGAGTCGGACCCGAACGTGATGGGAATGTTCCGCTCCTTCATCCAGGAGAGGATCGGGGCCGAGGGATAGGCTTCGGCGGCGGCGTGGTCGATACCGCTGGTGTTGATTTCGATGGCCATGTCGGCTTCGGCGACGGCATCGAGGGCGGGGGGGACGATCTCGGCGATGAGCGCCATCGGGGCGTGGATGCCGCAGCGCTTGACGATGTCGAAGTGCGAGCACACGTCATAGAGGCGGGTACGGGCCAGCTCGGCCATGCGCAGGAAATAGGTGCGCCACATTTGCTCGATGAATTCCGGGGTGGCGGTGGGGTCGCCGGGTGCGAGGTCCCAGAAGGGCCCCGTGTGGAGGGAGCCAAGGACGATGTCGAAATCGGCGGAATCCAGAATTTCCTGAATATGGCCCTGGACGAGGTCTCGCTGGTAGTCGGCCTCGATGCCGAGGAGAACGGAGCAGAGGTTGGCCTCTTGGGCCTCGCGGACGAGGTTGAGATAGAGGTCGAATTCCTCGCGGGTCATGCGGATGGAAGGGCGGGGGTCGTTGGGAAAGGGAATATGGTCGGTGCAGGCAATCTCGGGGATGCCGAGTGCAGCGGCGGCGCGGGCATAGTCGAGGGGCACGCCGCCGGCATGGCGGCAGAGATGGGTGTGGGTGTGCGTGTCGGCGGGTAGGTTTTTCATGGAGGGAGCAACCCTACTCCCCGGGGTTTGTTCTGTCAACGGATGCCCTGGGTGTTCTGTCCGCGGGAGGTTGAAGCTTGCAGATGGAGCGAATGATGATAATGTTTGATGCATAAAACATTTCGAGGGTATTCAAAAACAGAGTATGAAAATTGAACGGCTCAGCGCGAAGGCAGAGGATTACCTGGAGACGATTTTGCGGCTCTCGGAAACGTCGCGCGGGGCGAGGACGGGCGACATTGCCGAGGCGCTGGAGGTGCAGCCTTCGACGGTGTCCGCGGCGCTGAAGTCGCTGAAGGACCAGGGGCTGGCGGATTACGCGCCGTACGGGGTGGTGGGGCTGACGCCGCGGGGGCGGCAGGTGGCCGAGGATATTTCCGGGAGGCACGTGGCGTTGCGGCGGTTCTTCACCGAGACGCTGGGTCTGACGCAGGAGGAGGCCGAGCAGACGGCCTGCGGCATGGAGCACGATGCCACGCCGCTGGTGCTGGACCGCATGGCGTTGCTGGGAGACTTCCTGCGCGGTCAGCCGGGGATGATGGAGAAGTGGGCGAAGGCCCGCGAAACGGCCAGGGGGGAACGCGCCCCAGGGGTGGAGTCGGGGCTCGACCAGTTGCCGCAGGGTGTGCGCGGCGTGGTGATGTCGGTGGATGTGGAAAGCGGGCTGCGGAAGCGACTGCTGGAGATGGGGGTGACGCCGGGGGTGCTGATTGCGATGGAGCGGGTGGCTCCGCTGGGCGATCCGATTGCGGTGGAGGTGCGCGGCTATCGGCTTTCCATGCGCAAGGCGGAGGCGGCGAAGATCCGCGTGAAGTGGCGTCCGGGGCTGATCTAGGCGGAACCGGGTCATGAAAGGCAGGTCCAAACACGAAAACCCCGAACTGGTGGTGATGCTGGCCGGCAATCCGAACAGCGGAAAATCCAGCCTGTTCAACTGGATCGCCGGCGCCCACCAGCACGTGGGAAACTATCCGGGCGTGACGGTGGAAAAGAAGTCGGCCACCTTTGTCCGAAACGGGCTGCGCATCGAACTGGTCGACCTGCCGGGCGTGTATAGCCTGCTGGCCGCCTCGCCGGAGGAAGCGATTGCACGCGATGAGATCCTGTCGGGCAATGCGGGGGTGGTCATTCAGGTGCTGGATGCAACGAATCTGGAGCGCAATCTGCATTTGACGGCGCAACTGACGGAGATGGGCGTGCCGGTGGTGTATGCGCTGAACATGATCGACGAGGCCGCTGCCAGCGGTTTGAAATACGATTTGGAATTGATGGCGGGATTGCTGGGCGGGCCCGTGATCCCCACCAACGGCAGCACGGGGGAAGGCGTGGATGCCTTGATTGCCGCGGCGCGGCTGGTGGCCACGGCGGGCCAGGCGTGCACGGGGCGGGTGTACTACGGAACCGATTTGGAAGCCTCGATTCGAGCGGTGGGGGAACGGTTCGAGGGCGAGGATGCCGTGTCGGCCCGCCGACAAGCCATTGCGTTGTTGGATGGGATTCCGAGTCCCCATGCGCCGAGCGGGGCGCGTGAATGGGCGGCCCGAGAAACCTCGCGGCTGGAAAAGCGGGGCGGCCGGCCGGTGGATGTGCAAATCGCCGAGGCGCGCTACGGATTCGCCCTGGGGGTGTCGACGGAGGTCATGCAGGCGCAGGCGCATCATGTGCGGCGCGACTGGACGCTTCGGTTGGATGGACTGCTGCTGCATCGCGTGTGGGGACTGCCGATCTTTGTTTTCCTGATGTGGGGGGTGTTCAACCTGGTGTTTGCATTGGGCGAGCCGCCCATGCAATGGATCGAGACGGGTCTTGGGGAATTGTCCGGCTGGCTGGTTGAGGTCTGGCCGGCCGGAGCGGCGCCGCTTTTCCAATCCCTGCTGGTGGATGGCGTGATTGGCGGCGTGGGTGGCGTGATTTCGTTTCTGCCCAACATCCTGCTCCTGTTCCTGGCGATTGCCTTTTTGGAGGACACGGGCTACATGGCGCGGGTGGCGTTCCTGATGGACCGCGTGATGCACAAGATGGGGCTGCATGGAAAGAGCTTCATCCCGATGTTGATCGGGCTGGGATGCACGGTGCCGGCCATTCTGGCCACGCGCATGCTGGAAAACAAGCGGGACCGGCTCACGACGATCCTGGTGACGCCGTTTGTGAGCTGCGGTGCGCGCATGACGATTTATGCGCTGCTGATTCCGGCCTTTTTCGCGCCGCAATGGCGGGGGTGGGTGCTGTGGGGAATCTACATGGCGGGCATTGCGGTGGCCATTGGTGTGGCGCGCCTCCTGCGCGGAACGCTTTTCCGGGGCGAGAGCGCGCCTTTCGTGATGGAGCTTCCGCCGTACCGCCTGCCGACCCTCCGCTCGGTGGGCATCCACATGTGGGACCGAGCGTGGATGTATCTGCAAAAGGCCGGGACGGTGATCCTGGCCATTTCGGTTGTGCTCTGGGCGCTGGGGACGTTTCCCCGGCGGGTTGAATTCAGCCGGGATTATGAGGCGGCCATGAAGCAGGCGGGCACGTCGGAAGACGTGCAGGAGCTGGCCGCGGCCCGGCAGGCGGAGACGCTGGAACACACGCTGATGGGCCGCATGGGAAAATGGATGGAGCCTGCGATCCGCCCCCTGGGTTTCGATTGGCGAGTGGGAACGGCGCTGGTGGGGGCCTTTGCGGCGAAGGAAGTGTTT
>CAYNHA010000028.1:0-5926 GCA_964397035.1 uncultured Verrucomicrobiota bacterium | reverse complement strand
TGGAGGCTTTCCGCAATGGAGTCGCAGACATAGTCGAGCGACTCGGCCATCAGGCCCGCCACATTGATGCGGCCGCCCTTGACCATGTAGATGGCCTTTTGCTCGCGCAAAAACTCCACCTGCGCATCGCTGAGCCCGCTGAAGGAGAACATGCCCTTCTGACGGACAATGAACGAGAAGTCCCGCCCCGTGTTCCGCTTGGCAAGTCCTTGAACCAGCAGGTGCCGGTTGCCGGCAATGCGTTCGCGCATGGCGTCGAGCTCCTGCACCCACAGGTCGCGCAATTCGGCATTTTCCAGCACGGCGCGCGCCAGGGCGGCGCCATGCTTGGGCGGATTGGAATAGATCACACGGATCACGCGCTTGACCTGCGAGAGCGCCGCGTTGGCCGCCTTTGCGCTTTCGGCCACCACCAGCAGGGCGCCCACCCGTTCGCCATAGAGGCCCATGTTCTTGGAGAACGAAGACGCCACCAGCGCTTCCGGAACCTTCTGCAACACGGTCAGCAGGCCCGTCCGGTCCTCCTGGATGCCATCGCCGAATCCCTGATAGGCAAAATCGAAAAACGGCAGCCAACCCGCCTTTGCCGCCACATCCGCCACACGCGCCCAGCCCGCCGCATCCAGATCGGCACCGGTGGGATTGTGGCAGCACACATGCAGCAGCACCACGTCACCCGCCGGAATCTTTTCCAGCGCCCCGCACATGGCATCCACATCCACGCTCTTCGTGGCGGAATCATAGTACGGATAGGACTGAACCGGACACCCCGCCGCCGCAAACACGTTCTTGTGGTTGTCCCATGTGGGGATCGGCATCCAAACGGTTCCACCCACCCGGAATGCCTTCAGGAATTCGGCCCCGATCCGGAGCGCGCCCGTGCCTCCAGGGGTCTGCGCCGCCGCCACCGAACCGGAAGAAAGCCCGTGGAATCCCGAACCCAACACCAACTCCGCCACCGCCGTGCCATATTCCGCGGGGCCTGAAATCGGAGTGTAGCCTTTCGTTTTTTCCGTCTCCCAAAGGATTCGCTCGGCGCGCCGCACGCACTCCAGCACGGGGGTCGCCCCCTTTTCATCCATGAAAACACCAACCCCCAGGTTCACCTTGCTGGCGCGGGGATCTTTTCGGAACGCTTCGGTCAGACCCAGAATCGGGTCGGCGGGAGCCATTTCAATGCCGGAGAAAAACATGTCAGCCTCCTAAGTTTCTTTTTTGGGGGGTTGGCGGTTTGGATATGTTGAATTTTTACGGATAGTAGGCTTCCACCCAGGGACGGATGCTTTCGTCGCCGACCTTGGTGATGCCCATTTCGCGGTGCGCGTTATCGACGGAGTCGGACGCATGCGCCGCGTTGACCATGATGTCCTGGCCGAATTCGCGCCGCACGGAACCCGGCAGGGCCTTGCTGGGATCAGTGGGGCCCAAGATGTTGCGAATGCGGGAAATGGCGTTGGGCCCGGCATAGACCAGCAGCAGGCAGCGCAGCGTGCCGGGCTTGTTCTTCTCTTCATCCATGAGCCCCTCGCCCCAGCGGCCGGTCATGAACTGGACGATCTGGTAAAACTGGTTGTCACCAAACATGGGACCGAGCAAATCGCCCAACTGCCCCTTGATGGCTTCGGGAATTTCCATGCCCAGTTCGGCGGCCAACGCCTTGGTGGCGCGTTCGGCCACTTTTCCCTTGAGCTTTTCGCGGAGCACATTGCGGACAGGTCCATAGAATTCTTCGGCTTCCGCTACGGTCATGCGGTGAACCTTGGCACCAACAATGCGCAGTCCCGAACGCGAGAAAATGTCGATGATCAAACCGGGGCGCGCGCTGGCAAAACGGAAGTTGTCGGGCTTGAGGATGACCAGCGCCTCCTCCGTGGAGGCCCCCTGAGCCACATCGCCCGCGTTGCCGACGATCCCGCCGCATTCCACGCTGTACTTCGCCCACAACTTGAGGACCTCGCCCGCCGAGTGCAGGCTGGGGCCGATGAACACAGCCGGTTCGAGATAATGCACCGCGCCCGCCGCATCCAGAATGTAGTCGCCATAGGTGTCGCGGACGCTCTCGCCACTGTTCTTGGGATGGATGGGCCCGGTGACATCCTTCACCAGTTGAATGGCGTTCTCGCCTTCGAACAACAGCATCATCACGCGCCGGCTCAGCCCTGTGGCCGGATCCGGTCCGTATTGCTTCTCCACGTAGTCCGCCAGCAGGGGGCGGACGGCAGGATCCACTTCCGGATCGTTCCTCAGCAAATGGGCATAGGCATTCGCCAATTCGGCACTGGGCGTGAACATGCGCGCGGCCACGAGATCCAGTCCCGTGCGGCTGATGTAGCGGGCAATCACGCCGCCGGTGCGCGACTTCGACACGGTGTAGGGGTTGATCAATACAAATGCCAGTTCTTTGGCCATGGGCGTTTCTCCTTATATTCTTAATCTATGACAACAGGGGGGATTCTCAGGTCGGGGACATCGCTTCGATCAGCTTGCCGAGCTTGTCGCGCTTCTCCTGCAGCTCGCGCTTCCGCGAACGCACCTGCTCGACCACTTCGGGCTTGGCCCGGCTTACGAAATTTTCGTTTTCCAGGCGCTTGCAGACACTCTCCAGTTCCTGCTCCGTCTTCTGCAATTGTTCGGCCAAACGCTTGCGCTCCGCCTCCACGTCCACGTGGCCTTCCAGCGACATGAACAATGTGCCCAGCGGCGTGATCACGCTCGGCATGGCCTTGACGGGGGTGAAGTCCGTCTCCACCTCCAGCTTTTCGGCCTTCAAATACGGCAGATAGGCCGCCCGGTCGGCACGGACCCGGTCCCCCACCGCGGCATCGGTCGGCCGCAGCACGAAGTCCGCCATCTGGGCGGGCGCCAACCCGTAGTCGGCGCGCAGATTCCGCGCCAGCCCAATGGCCGCATGCTTGGCATCCACATAGGCCACCGCGTCGGACTGAACTCCCCAGGAGGCCAGCTCTTCTTCATCCAACGCCCGGGGCCAACGGGCCAGCATCACCGATTCCGCCATGGAGGCATATCCCATGCCCTGCCACAGCTCTTCGGTCAAAAACGGCATGATGGGATGGAGCAGGCACAGCGCGCGCGACAATACGTAGTGCATCACCTTGAGCACTTCGCCCTTGCGCGCGGCATCCGTTCCATTGAGCGGCTGCTTGGCATATTCCACATACCAGTCGCAAAACTCATGCCAGAAGAACTCGTACAGGGCCTTGGCGTAATCGTTGAACCTGCATCGGTCGATGTTCTCGTCGCAAGCCGTGATGGTCTTGTGAAGCAGGGAGATGATGTGCTGGTCGTCGGCCGTCAGCAGAGCGGGATCGAACTCCGGATTGCCCACCTCGATCGGCTGCTCCCCGGTGTGCATCTGGAGAAAACGCGCCGCATTCCAGATCTTGGTCCCGAAGTTGCGTCCCAGCTCGAACTTTTCCTTGGAAATGTAGACATCCTGGCCCGTGGCTGTCAGGGCAATCAGGCTGAAACGCAAGGCGTCCGCGCTGAAATCGCCGATGATGTCGAGCGGGTCAATGGAATTGCCCAGGCTCTTGCTCATCTTGCGGCCCTGGTTGTCGCGCACGGTTCCATGCAGGTACACGCGCCGGAACGGCACATCCCCCATGAACTCCATGCCCGCCATGATCATGCGCGCCACCCAGAAGAAAATGATCTCCGGCGCCGTCACCAGATCGCTGGTCGGATAGAAGAACTTCAGGTCCGGGTTGTCCTTCGGCCAGCCAAATACGCTGAAGGGCCACAGCCAAGAGCTGAACCACGTGTCGAGCACGTCCGGGTCCTGATGGAATTTGGACGAGCCGCAATTCGGACACGCCGCAGGCTGCCCCTTGGCCGCCCACGTATGCAGGCATCCCTCTTCCTCGCAATAGAACACCGGAATCCGGTGCCCCCACCAAATCTGCCGGCTGATGCACCAGTCGCGGATGTTCTCCATCCACTCGAGATACACTTTGTTCCACCGCTCGGGAACGAAACGAATGCGTCCGTCCTTCACCGCCTCGATGGCGGGACGAGCCAGCGGCTTCATCTTCACGAACCATTGCGGAGAGAGACGAGGCTCCACCACCGTGTGGCACCGATAGCAATGGCCCACAGCGTGCGAGTGGTCGTCGATTTTCACCAACAGGCCCGACTCCTGCAAATCCGCCACGATCTTCTCGCGACAAGCCGCCCGGTCCAGTCCCTGATAGGGCCCGGCGTTTTCGTTCATTACTCCGCTGCCGTGCATCACGTTCACCATCGGCAGGTTGTGGCGTCGCCCCATCTCGAAATCGTTCGGGTCGTGCGCCGGCGTCACCTTCACCGCGCCCGTGCCGAACTGCGGATCCACAAAATCGTCTTCGATCAGCGGAATCTCGCGCCCCAGCACCGGCAGGATCAGCGTCTTGCCCTTGAGCTTGGCATAGCGTTCGTCGCGGGGATTCACCGCCACCGCCGTATCGCCCAGCAGCGTCTCCGGCCGCGTGGTCGCCACCACCACAAACTCGTTCTTGCGCCCATCCTTCACCATGTAGCGGATGTGGTACAGGTGCCCCGCCTTGTTCTCGTGCTCGCTCTCCTCGTCGGACAGCGCCGTGCCGCAGCGCGGACACCAATTGATGATGTATTCGCCCCGGTAGATCAGCTTCTTGTCGTACAGCCGCACGAACACTTCCGCCACCGCATCGCTGAGCCCCTCGTCCATGGTGAAGCGCGTGCGGTCCCAGTCGCACGAAGACCCCAGCTTCTGCAGTTGGTTTAGGATGGTTCCGCCATACTGGTCTTTCCACTCCCAAACAAGTTTCAGGAAATCCTCGCGCGGCATGTCCCAGCGGCTCTTGCCCTGCTTCTTCAACTGCCGCTCCACCACGTTTTGCGTGGCGATTCCCGCGTGGTCCGTTCCCGGCACCCAGACCGTGTTGAACCCCTGCATCCGCTTCCGGCGCACCATCACGTCCTGGATCGACTCGTTCAAGGCATGCCCCATGTGCAGAATGCCCGTCACGTTCGGCGGCGGAATCACGATGGTGTAGGGCTTGCCGCCCCGGTCCGCCTCGGCATGGAAGTATCCCTTGGCCTTCCACCATTCGTACCACTTGGTTTCGATGGCTTTGGGATCATAGTTTTTCGGAAGCTCGGACATCATAACCTGAATCCTCTGTTTCAATAAAATCTCGCGGACTATCCGCCAAATGGGCCCATCGGGGCAAGTCATTTTTGTGCAGGATGCAAATAGGAATTCCCCTCTCCGCCAAAACCTGTATCTTCCCAAACAACCGTTCGACCCAAGACAAATCATGAAGCCAACCGTCACCCTTTTCATCCCCACCAAGAACGAAATCGAAGGCATGCGCGTCATCATGCCCCAGATCGACCGTTCCTGGATCGACCAGATCGTGGTTTCGGACGATTCAACCGATGGCACCGCCGAATATGCGGAATCCATCGGCTGCGACGTCGTCCGCCAAAAAGGAAAGGGCCTGCACGCCGCCTATGTGGAGGGCTTCGCCAAGGTGCGGGGGGATTTCGTCATCACCTTCAGCCCCGACGGCAACTCGCCCGTCGAAGCCATCCCCCTCCTCATCGCCAAGATTCAGGAAGGCTACGACATGGTCATCGGCTCCCGCTATCTGCCACCCGCCAAGAGCGAGGATGACGATGGACTGACCTCGTTCGGCAATTGGCTCTTCACTCACACCATCAACGTGTTGCATGGCCACGCCTGGCGCCGCCCCTACACCGATGCCATGGTCATCTACCGCATCTACCCCACCCGCCTCTTCTACGAGCTGGAACTGGAAAAGCACGAGGGCTACATCACCGAAAAATGGTTTGGCACCCTCCTCGGCGTGGAACCCCTCCTCTCCGTCCGCGCCGCCAAGCGCAAGCTCCGGATCGCCGAAATCCCCGTCGACGAACCCGCCCG